>NZ_JCALEJ010000029.1:0-63603 GCF_059813315.1 Mycobacterium sp. NGS11 | reverse complement strand
AGCCGGCGGCCGATCTCCACCCGCGTTGCGTGGACCGACCGGCCGGCGATCGTGCTGTCCGGTCGTGCCAGGTAGACGTACTCGAAGACGCAGCCCTTGGGGGTGGGATTGGCGAACCGCGTGGAGCGGACGCCGTCGGCGTCGATCGCCAGCAATTCACCGGGTTCGATGTCGCGCACGAACGACGCGCCGACGATGTCGAGGGCCGCCGTTTCGGAGGCCACCACCCAGCCGCGATCCAGCCGTCCGAGCGAAAGCGGCCGCACCCCATGCGGGTCGCGGCACGCGTACAGGGTGTTCTCGTCCATGAAGGTGAGGCAAAATGCGCCGCGCACGGTCGGCAGCAGATCCAGCGCCGCCTGCTCCAGGGTGGCGTCCGCCGCGCCGTGGGCCAACAGCGCGCCCAAGATGTCAGAGTCCGTCGTCGCCGGCGCCGGGGCGCGCTTGGCGATCAGCCCCTCGTCGCGGGCGCGGGCGGCGAGCTCGGCGGTGTTCACCAGGTTGCCGTTGTGCCCCAATGCAACCCCGGTGCCGGCCGCGGTGTTGCGGAAAACCGGTTGTGCGTTTTCCCACGTCGTGTCGCCAGTGGTCGAGTAGCGGCAGTGGCCGATGGCGACGTGGCCCTGCATGGCACCAAGCGTCTGCTCGTCGAACACCTGGCTGACCAGGCCGAGGTCCTTGAAGACCAGCACCTGGGATCCATCTGCCACGGCGATGCCGGCGGCTTCCTGGCCGCGATGCTGCAGCGCGTACAAGCCGTAATAGGTGAGTTTGGCGACGTCCTCGCCCGGGGCCCATACCCCGAATACACCGCATTCTTCACGGGGTGCGTTGAAGTCCTCTTCGGGTTCTTGGACGGTCACGATTGGGCAGCTCCCCGGGGAACGGTTGGTGACGTAACGGAGTCTACGGGCAGCGTCGCCGCGCCGACGAATCCGCCGGGCGTGTTGAGCGACGAATTGCCACTTCAAATACCTAAAGCTGCAGTTCAGGGTTATGTTCAGCCTATATCGAACAGGGGCAGGCAGTGTCCAATCTCACCGGCTCGCGAACCGGAAAGGCGCAGCGCACCGGTGGGCTGCGCCTCGGCGAACGACAACTTTCCGGTGGCCAGCAGCAGCCAGGTGCGGGGGTCGGTTTCCACCACGTTGGGCGGCGTGCCCCGGGTGTGCGTGGGCCCGGCGATGCACTGCACCGCGACGAACGGGGGGATGCGCAACTCCACGCTCCGCCCGGGTACCACCGCGGCGAGCGTGCGGGCGGTCAGCCGCACGGCCGTCGCCAATTCCTGTCGGTCAGGCGCCGGACGTGATTCGTCGCCAAGCCAGTCCGCGATCGCCAGTAACGCCTGGCGGGTCTTCACCGGGTCGGCTCTGTCGCGCGGGGCCATGACTCAGGGTCTCAAAATCTCGCGGCCCGACGACCGGACGGCCAGCACGGCGATGGCACCGGCTTCGTTGACGGCCAAATGCGCCAGCATGGGTGCGGCCAGGCTTCCGGAACGCTCGGCCAGCCAACCGAAGAGCCAGCCCGCGGTTCCGGTGACCAACACCGTGCCGGCGACCGGCTCACCCGTCGCGCGCGCGTCGGCGATGTGCGAGAGGCCAAAAGCGCACGCCTGCAACAGCCGTCCACCGCGCGCACCGAAAGCAGCGGAGCCCGCGGCCATCAGCGCGCCCCGAAACGCGGACTCCTCCGACCACACGGTGGCCACCGGTATCCGCAGCAGCAGCCACTCCGGCGCCGTCGCCGGTGGCTGGCGGTCGGCCATCGATCGGCGGACGGGCGCCAGCGCGGTCGTCGCGGCGACCGTAGCCGTCACAAAGAATGCGGCCAGCGACCCCGATCGCAAGCCGGCCCATAGCCGGGGCGGACCCAGGCCCAGAGGTGCACGCGTCACCCACACCAGCGCGCCACCCACGCCGGCCTGCAGCACCGTCCGCCACGAGGCCGGCAGCCGCGGACTGACGAAGCTCCAGCCGATCAGCGCGGCGGCCAAAGACAACGCGCCAGTTCGACGAAAATGCCCCGCAGACATCAGGATCCGCTGCGGTAACTCATCCGAAGAGCCGCGGCAGCACCGCCTCGGAAGTCTCGCGCAGTTCGGTCAGTGGGACCGTGAACAGCCCCTGGAACTCGACCGCGTCGGAGGCCTGGTCGACCACGCCGATGCGCACCGCCGGCAGTCCTCGCGCCTCGCACATCGACCGGAACCGGCTCTCCTCGGTGCGCGGCACCGCCACCAACACGCGACCCGCCGACTCGGAGAACAACGTCACGAACGGGTCGGCGTCCTCGGGAAGCACGATGCGACAACCGGTTTCGCCGGCCAGGGCGGCCTCGACGACGGCCTGCGCGAGGCCGCCTTCGGACAGGTCGTGGGCCGCGGACACCAGGCCGTCGCGCGACGCCGAATGCAGCACCGCCCCGAGCAACTTCTCGCGGGCCAGGTCGACTTTGGGCGGCAACCCGCCCAGATGATCGGCGGTCACTTGGGCCCAGGTGGAACCGTCGAACTCGTCGCGAGTATCGCCGAGCAGCATCAGGGTCTCCCCTGGCTCGGTGCCCAGGCCGGTGGGGATGCGCCGGGCGACGTCATCGATGACGCCCAGCACGCCTACCACCGGGGTGGGCAGGATCGCCGCCGAGCCCGTCTGGTTGTAGAAGCTGACATTGCCGCCCGTCACCGGAATCCCGAGGGCCACACAGCCATCCGCGAGGCCCTTGACGGCCTGCGAGAACTGCCACATCACTCCGGGGTCCTCCGGCGAACCGAAGTTCAGGCAATTGGTCACCGCGACCGGTACCGCCCCGGTGACGGCGACGTTGCGGTAAGCCTCGGCCAGGGCGAGCTGGGCACCGGCGTACGGATCGAGCTTCGTATAGCGGCCGGATGCGTCGGTGGATACGGCGATGCCGCGGCCGGTGGATTCGTCGACGCGCAGCACACCACCGTCGGCGTGCTCGGCCAGCACGGTGTTGCCGCGCACGTACCGGTCGTACTGCTCGGTGATGTATGCACGGCTGCACAGGTGCGGACTACCCAGCAGCGCAAGCAAAGTGGCGCGCAGTTCGTCACCGGTGGCCGGTCGTGGCAACCGCGTGGCGCTGTCGGCGTTCAAGGCGTCCTGGGTATCGGGCCGGGCGACCGGCCGGTGGTAGACCGGGCCTTCGTGGGCGACGGTGCGCGGCGGCACATCGACGACTGTCTGGCCGTGCCAGGTGATCTGCAACCGGTCGCCGTCGGTGACCTCGCCGATCACCGTGGCCAGCACGTCCCACTTGCGGCACACTGCCAGGAAGGCGTCGACGTTTTCCGGGGTCACGACGGCGCACATCCGCTCCTGCGACTCGCTGCACAGGATCTCCGCGGGCGTCATCTGCGTGGTGCGCAGCGGCACGGCTTCGAGCTGGATCGCCATCCCGCCGTCGCCGGCTGAGGCCAATTCCGAAGTGGCGCAAGATAATCCGGCACCGCCCAGGTCCTGGATGCCGACTACCAGCTGCCCGGCGTACAGCTCGAGGCAGCACTCGATGAGCACCTTCTCCATGAACGGGTCGCCGACCTGAACCGAGGGCAGCTTCTTGCGGGATCCCTCGCTGTCAAACGTGTCCGAAGCCAGCACCGAAACCCCGCCGATGCCGTCCAGGCCGGTACGGGCACCGAACAGGATGATCTTGTTGCCGGCGCCCGAGGCGAAGGCCAGGTGCAGGTCCTCCTGGCGCAAGACGCCGACGCACATGGCGTTGACGAGCGGGTTGCCGGCGTAGCAGGCATCGAACACCGTTTCGCCGCCGATGTTGGGCAAGCCCAACGAATTGCCGTAGCCGCCGATGCCGCGCACCACGCCGTCGACCACGCGGCGGGTGTCCGGCGCGTCGGCCGCGCCGAACCTCAGCTGGTCCATCACCGCGACCGGCCGCGCGCCCATCGCCATGATGTCGCGGACGATCCCGCCGACCCCGGTGGCCGCGCCCTGGTAGGGCTCGACGTAGGACGGGTGGTTGTGCGACTCGACTTTGAAGGTGACCGCCCAGCCGTCGCCGATGTCGACGACGCCGGCGTTCTCGCCGATGCCGGCCAGCATGCCGGCCCGCATCTCGTCGGTGGTGGTCTCGCCGAAGTACCGCAGGTGCACCTTGGACGACTTGTAGGAGCAATGCTCGCTCCACATCACCGAGTACATCGCCAGCTCGGCGTCGGTCGGCCGGCGTCCCAGGATGGCGCGGATCCGCTGATATTCGTCGTCTTTGAGGCCCAGCTCGGCGAACGGTTGCGGCTCGTCGGGAGTGGAGGCGGCGTGCTCGACGGTGTCGATGGCCTGGGTGCGCGCGCTCGTCCCGGAGACTGTCACGCCAGACAGTCTAGGGCTGGACGCACCCTGGACGCCGAGCTGGCCGAGCCGGGCTGAGCTGCGACCCGCGGCTACTGCCGCACCACGCAGAACACGTTGCCCTCGGGGTCGGCGAGCACCACCCAGCGGAAGCTGTCGCCGAACCGGTGCTGGCCGACCTCGGTGGCTCCGGCCGCCGTCAGCCGCGACACCTCGGCGTCGACGTCGGCCGCGCTCAAATCGAGGTGCACGCGATTCTTGCCTGGCGTCGGGTCGGGCACCTTCTGGAACCCGAGCCGCAGCCCTTCCGGGAAGGTCACCGCCGTGAACTCGTCGGCGAGGATGACGTGCGTCTCGCCGCCGAATTGTTGCGCCCACCAGCCGGCCAGCCCGTCCGGATCGCCGCAGTCGAACGTGACCATTTCTAGGTTTAGCGCCATTGCCGGATCGTAGGTCAGCGGGGCGACAGAAAAGCCTGCATCGCGGCCGAGTAAGGGGCCACGTCGTGTGCGCCCATCAACTCGCGCGCGGAGTGCATCGCCAGTTGGGCTGCGCCGACGTCGACGGTGGGGATGCCCGTCCGCGCCGACGCCAACGGTCCGATCGTCGATCCGCACGGCAGGTCGGCGCGATGTTCGTAGCGCTGCAACGGCACTCCGGCCTGCCGGCAGGCCAGCGCGAACGCCGCGGCGGTGCGACCGTCGGTGGCGTAGCGCAGGTTCGGATGCACCTTGAGCACCGGCCCGGCGTTCACCGCGATCGGGTGGCCGGGCTCGTGCCGCTCCGGGTAGTTGGGGTGGGTGGCGTGCGCCATGTCGGCGGAGGCGAGCAGTGAGGCCGGCAGCCGGCGCAGGTAGTCCTCGCGGCTACCGCCCGCCGCCAGCACGATTCGCTCGAGCACGGTGCCCAGCAGATCGGATTGCGCGCCGTGATCCGACGTCGATCCCACCTCCTCGTGATCGAAGACCGCCAACACGGGCAGGTAGGCCCCGGCCCGTTCCACGGCCAGCAGTGCCTCCGTCCCCGCGTAGCAACTGGCCTGGTTGTCCAGCCGGGGCGCACTCAGCAGGCCAGCGTCGGCGCCGACAACAGTCGCGGGAGTCAGGTCGTGGGTCATCAGATCGGCGGCCAGCACGTCGGTCGGCGCGACTCCGGCGCGCTCCGCGACGTAATCGACGAAAGACCGCGTCGTATCCCCGACACCCCACACCGCGTTGACGTGTCGCTGCGGATCCAGCGTCACCGACTTGCGGTCCTCGGCCAGATGGATGGCCAGCTGCGGCACCCGAAGGATCGGCTCGTCGATGCGCACCAGCTGGTGTGCGACGCCGCCGTCTTCGCCGTCCGCGCGCAACGACAGGCGCCCACTGATTCCCAGATCGCGGTCCAGCCACGAGTTGAGCCACGCGCCCCCATACGGTTCCAGCGCCACCACCCGCCAGCCGGCGACCACCCGGTCGGGATGCTGCTTGACCCTGAGGTTGGGACTGTCGGTGTGCGCCCCGACGATTCGGAACGGTCCGTCGGCGCCTTCCGAATTCCAGGCGACCAGTGAGCCCGCCCGCACCGTGAAGTAGCGCCCGGGTTCGGACGGCCAGCGTTTAGCCTCGCTCAGTTCGGTGTATCCGGCAGCGATCAGCCGGGCGGCCACCGTGGCGCACACGTGAAAGGGTGACGGAGAGGCGTCGATGAAATCGCAGAGTCCTTGCGCGCTCGCTGAGGACTTCGCCTGGTTTCGAGGCCCGCCGGACATGTTGAACATCATGGCTGTCCGCCGTTGTGCGGTTCACGTTAGGGTCATCCACGTGCCCCCCGTCCAGCCGCAACCCATCCTCGCGCCGTTGACGCCCGCGGCGATCTTCCTGGTGGTGACCATCGACGACGGCGGGGAGGCGGCGGTGCACGACGCGTTGCCTGACATTCCCGGACTGGTGCGCGCGATCGGTTTTCGCGAACCGCAGAAACGGTTGTCGGCGATCGCCTCGATCGGCTCGGACGCCTGGGATCGCCTGTTCTCCGGACCCCGACCCGCCGAACTGCATCGGTTCCCCGAACTGCACGGACCGCGACACACCGCTCCCGCCACGCCCGGGGATCTGTTGTTCCACATCAGGGCCGAAAGTTTGGATGTGTGCTTCGAACTGGCCGACCGGATCCTCAAATCCATGGCCGGTGCGGTCACCGTGGTCGACGAGGTGCATGGCTTCCGCTACTTCGACAACCGCGACCTGCTCGGATTCGTCGATGGCACCGAGAACCCGGACGGCGCGCTGGCCACGAGTGCCACCGCGATCGGTGACGAGGATCCCGACTTCGCCGGCTCGTGCTATGTGCACGTGCAGAAGTACGTGCACGACATGTCGGCGTGGCATTCGATCTCGGTTACCGAGCAGGAGCGCGTGATCGGCCGCACCAAGCTCGACGACATCGAGCTCGACGACGACGTCAAGCCGGGCAACGCCCACATCGCCCTCAATGTGATCACCGACGACGACGGCACCGAACTGAAAATCGTGCGGCACAACATGCCGTTCGGCGAGTTGGGCAAAAGCGAATACGGCACGTACTTCATCGGCTATTCGCGCACGCCCCAAGTCACCGAACGGATGCTGCGCAACATGTTCCTCGGCGACCCGCCCGGAAACACCGACCGCATCCTCGACTTCTCCACGGCCATCACCGGCGGATTGTTCTTCTCCCCCACCCTCGACTTTCTCGATGATCCACCACCACTTCCCGCAGCGCCGTTGGCGGAAACGCCTGCTGCACAGAACGGCTCACTCTCGATCGGCAGCCTGAAAGGAACGAGTTCATGAACAACCTCTACCGCGACCTGGCACCGGTCACCGAAGCCGCCTGGGAAGAAATCGAATTGGAGGCGACCCGCACCTTCAAACGCCACATCGCCGGGCGTCGAGTGGTCGACGTCAGCGAGCCCGGCGGACCGGTTACCGCCGCGGTGAGCACCGGCCGGCTCGCCAACGTCGCAGCACCCACGGAAGGCGTAGAGGCTCACCTGCGCGAGAGCAAACCCCTTGTCCGACTGCGGGTTCCGTTCACCCTGTCACGCTACGAGATCGACAACGTCGAGCGCGGCGCCAACGATTCCGACTGGGACCCGGTCAAGGAAGCCGCCAAGAAGCTGGCATTCGTGGAAGACCGGGCCATTTTCGAGGGCTACGCCGCGGCATCGATCGAGGGCATCCGCTCCGCCAGCTCGAATAAGTCACTGACCTTGCCGGCGGACCCGCGGGAGATTCCCGACGTCATCACTCAGGCGATCTCCGAACTCCGGCTGGCCGGTGTCGACGGTCCGTACTCGGTGCTGCTGTCCGCCGACGTCTACACGCGGGTCAGCGAGACGACCGAACACGGCTACCCGATCCTCGAACACATCGACCGATTGGTTCCCGGCGACATCATCTGGGCGCCGGCGATCGACGGCGCCTTCGTGCTGACCACCCGCGGCGGCGACTTCGACCTGCAGCTCGGACACGACGTGTCGATCGGGTACACCAGCCATGACGCGGACACCGTGCAGCTGTATCTCCAGGAGACGCTGACCTTTTTGTGCTACACCGCCGAGGCCTCCGTTCCCCTCAACCCGTAGGAATAATTGGCGGCAAGCCCTTGCTTACCGGGAGAGCAACTGAACTTCTCTCTTGGAGGCAGGGTTTCGATGGCAACAACTTTGGCCGGCTCGACCGCATTGGTCACCGGCGCGACATCGGGTATCGGCCGGGAAATCGCACTGCAGCTTGCGGCTCACGGGGCCGAGGTCGTGGTGCAGGGCCGCAATGCCGAACGCGGCGCCAAGACCGTCCGCGATATTGAAAATGCCGACGGCACGGCACGTTTCGTCGCAGCAGACCTCAACGACGCCGACGATGTGCGGCGATTGGCCGCCGAGGCGGGACCGGTCGACATCCTGATCAACAATGCCGGAATCTACGAATTCGGTCCCACCGCGGACACCGACGACGCGACCTTCGACGAACACGTCAACGTCAACCTGCGCGCGCCGTACATTTTGGTGCAGCAGTTGGTGCCGGCCATGGCCGCTCGGGGTAACGGCGCCGTGGTGAACGTGAGTACCCTGGCCGCTTCCGTGGCAACCCGCGGCGCGGGTGTCTACGGGGCCACAAAGGCCGGCTTGGAGCAGCTGACCCGCGTGTGGGCCGATGAGTTCGGCGAGTCGGGCGTGCGGGTGAATGCTGTAGCCGCCGGACCGACCGAAACGCCTGGGGCCGCGGCCCTTCCGGGTGTCCTGGATACCATCGCGGCGATCACCACGGTGAAACGCGTGGCCGACGCGGGCGAAATCGCCAGTGCCGTGGTCTTCCTCGCATCTCCGGACGCCAGCTATGTCAACGGCGCCATTCTGCACGCGACCGGAGGTCAACGAGCGATTGCCGCGTAAACGCTAGAGGTCGAGAACCACATCGGTCTCCGGGGCCGCCGAGCAGATCAGCACCGACCCCTGGCCGGGCGGCTCCAATGGCCGTTGCACGTAGGCGGTCGTCCCGGCGATGATCCCGGTTACACACAGGTGGCACACCCCGCTGCGGCAGGAAAAACGGGTTGGCACGTCGCAATCTTCGGCCAGGTCGAGGATGCTGTGGTACTGGGGGGACCAGCTTACCGTTAATCCGCTGCGCGCAAAGGTGATCGCGGGCCCCGTGCCCCGCGGTCCTACAGGTTGATGCGGTGGCTTGTGATCACCGGTCTCGACAATGCCCGGGCTGATCGCGGGCAGCGCGCCGAACAGCTCGCTGTGAATGCGCGTGGAGTCGAATCCAATGCCGATCAGGGCCTCGCGCATATTCGACATGAATTGCGTTGGTCCGCAGAGATATACGGTGGCATCGGTGGGCAGGCCCAACGCCGCGATGGATTCGCGCCGCAGGCGGCCTTGTGTTTCGGTGTAGAAGATTTGCTGCCTGGCGTGCGGCAATGACTCGATGAGCGTCGTGACTTCGTCTGCGAAGGCCTGGGTTTCGCGACTGTGAGTGGTGTGCAACCACCAGATGTCGCGACGGCTCGCGGCCGCGGACAGCGCATGCAGCATCGCCAGCACCGGCGTCGCCCCGATACCGGCGGAGAACAGGATGACCGGGCTGGAGTCGTCGGTGAGGAAGAAGGCGCCGCGGGGCGCGGCCGCCGCGATCACCGACCCAGGGTGAATGCGGGTGTGCAACCACCGGCTGACCACACCGTGGTCCTCGCGCTTGACGCTGATGCGGTAATAGCCGGCGCCGGATCCGTCGGACAGCGAGTAGCTGCGCATCGGTGCGGGCTCACCGGCGCCAGCGATCTTGACCGTCAGGTACTGGCCGGGAAGCGCCGGTGGCAGCGGACTGTGGTCGTCGGCTTCCAGTCGGAACGAAAGTACTTGTGGACTCTCCCGGCGTGTTTGGGTCACACGCAAGTTGCGGAAGCCTGTCCATCCCGGTTCGGCTCTGATGGGCGGCGCTAGCGCGGGTGCCGCGCCGTCGTGTGCGGCCAGCAGCTCGTGAAACGACTGTTGCCAGCCGGGGCTGAGCGCCGGAACGTCGATGGCCTTACGCAACATTTCGTCGTCGCGGTCGGGCAGATAGAGCAACGCGTCCACGTCGGCGACGCTGAGTTCGTGGCGGCCTCGGCGGGTCCGCACGATGTCGTCGCCGGCCCGCACGTGGCCGTCGGTGATTACCCGGAAGTAGAAGCCCGGGCGATGTTGAGAGACAAGCAGATTGGGCATGTTCGGCTCGTCGAGTCGGATGCCGACCCGAAAACAAGTGACCCGCGGCTGGGTGACCTCGAACTCGGCATCGCCGATGCGATAGCGGTCTCCGATGCAGACGTCGTCGTCGGCGAGTCCGGTGACGGTGAAGTTCTCGCCGAAGTGTCCGGGTTGCAGGTCGTCACGACCCAGATATGCCTTCCAGAAGTCGTATGCTTCGGTCTGGTACACCATGACGGCGCGTTGCTCCCCACCATGCCCGGCAAGGTCCCCCTGGCCGTCGCCATCGACGTTCAGCCGGCGCACCATGACTGGCCCCTCGATCGGAGCCTTCCAGATCCCGGTGTAGACCGCTTTGTCTCGCCATTGGACGTTCTTGGGCATGCCCACGTTCACCGAGACAAGCCTGCCCACTGTGTCACCTCGAACCGGCTCGTATTCGTACGAGCCCCAACTGGGATGGTTCGCCCAGAATATGGCAGGCCGGTTCGTGCGGCAACACCTCGGCTTCACGGGCTGTCGCGAGCCGCCCGTTTGGTGCATACTGGGTCATACAACCCATAATCTAGAGTCTGGGTTCCGCGCACCTCCATCGGACGCCGCCGAGGCGCACGATGCTGAAATGCATTGACTCAGGAGGAATGCCATGCCTGCGGTTCATCATCGCTACGCCAACGTCGACGGTCATCAGATCTTCTACCGGGAGGCCGGCGATGACGCCGCCCCCGCGGTGGTTCTCCTGCACGGTTTTCCCACCAGCTCGTACATGTTCCGCCACCTGATCCCCGCCCTCGCCGACGAATACCACGTCATCGCACCGGATCACCTCGGCTTCGGGCTGTCCGACGCCCCACCGGTCGACGAGTTCGACTACACCTTCGACGGGCTGACCGACCTCACGGCGGGTCTGCTGGGAACCCTGGGCGTCAACCGGTACGCCATGTACGTTCAGGACTACGGCGCGCCGATCGGCTGGCGACTCGCGTTGCGCGACCCGGCCGCGATCACCGCGATCATCAGCCAGAACGGCAATGGCTATGACGCGGGATTCGTCGAGAGCTTCTGGAAGGTCGTGCAGGCGTACCAACAGGAGCAGACGGCGGATACCGAGGCGGCGGTGCGCCAGTTCCTCACCCTGGATGCCACCCGTTGGCAGTACGTGACCGGCGTGGCCGAGGAGACGCTGGTCGATCCCGAATCCTGGCAACATGACTACGCCCTGATCTCCCGTCCCGGCAACGATCTGGTGCAACTCAAGTTGTTTCGCGACTACGCCACCAATGCGGCCCTGTATCCGCGCCTGCACGACTACTTCCGGGCCGCCCGGGTACCGCTGCTGGCGGTCTGGGGCCGCGGCGACGAGATCTTCGGCCCGGCCGGCGCCGAGGCGTTCGCCGACGACCTGCCCGACGCCGAGATCCATCTGCTCGACGGCGGACACTTTCTGCTGGAATCCGCGTGCGACGACGTCGCCCGGCTGATCCGGAACTTCCTCGCGACCCAAGCCCAGGCCTGAGCCGATGTTTGGGCTGGAGATCCCATGAATGGGGGCGCTCCCGGGTTAGCCTGGCGCGATGGCCCATCCCGATGTTCACGACGAACAACGGTTGACCGCCAAGGGGCGAGCCACCCGCGACCGAATCGTGCAGGCCGCCGCTCAGCTGATCGTTACCGAGGGCCTGTCCGCGTCCAACATGGACAGCGTGCGCCGGGCGGCTTCGGTCAGCGGCTCGCAGCTTGCCCACTATTTCACCGACAAGGCGGCGCTCATTCGCGCGGTGATCAGGCGCCAGATCGGCGTCGTCTTGGATTTTCATCGCCAGCCCACCCTTCGCGGCCTAGGTTCGTTTGACGACTTCGAGCGCTGGATCGATCTGAACATGCGCTACCTGCGGCGCATCGGCTATTTCGGCACCCCTACCTACCACGCCTTGACCGCCCAGTTGGCGAAGTCAGACGACGCCACCCGCGAGGCGCTGGCCGCCGGGTACCGGCAGTGGATTGAATTGCTGGAACGGGCAATTGCGCGGATGAAAGACGACGGGTTGCTGGTTCGCGATGCCGATCCAAACCAACTGGCGTTGGTGATCGTCACCGCGCACCAGGGCGGTGGTGTGCTGACCTTCACCTACCAAGAGGAGTGGCCGCACGCCGACGCCATTCGCTTCGCAATCAACTATTTACGTCTGTTCGCCACCGACCCCGCCGAGCGAGCACCCCGTCCGCCGCGCCGGTCCCGCGCGCGCCGCCCGGCGCGACGGGCCGGGTGAGCGATTGGTCCCGAAGGCGGCGAAGTGACCGAACGCAACCCATCGCGCTTCACCCGCAAGGGACTGGCGACGCGCGCGCGAATCATCGAGGTCGCCGCCCGGTTGATGTTCGAACGGGGCGTCGCCAACACGAGCGTCGACCAGGTTCGTCGCGGCGCCGCGGTGGGTGGATCCCAGATCTCCCACTACTTCGGCGATAAGCGCGACCTGACCCGCCATGTCATCGATGCGCGCCGTAATGACGTGCGAGCCTTCCACACTCGGCCGCAGTTCGCCGGGCTCGACAGCCTCGCTGCCCTGCAGGCCTGGGCCGATGGCTGCGTGGCCGACATCGACGCCGTGTACCGCGTCGGCGGTTGCGTCTATGGGTCCCTGGCCGGTGAGCTGATCGAGGCCGACCGCGAGATACACGATGAGTTGGCCGCGGGATACGACCAGTGGATCGACCTGTTTCGGGCCGGCCTGGAGTCGATGCGTGAGCGCGGCGACCTGCGCCCGGAGGCCGACGCGCGGCATCTGGCCGTATCCATGGTCGCCGCGCACCAGGGCGGCGCGATGCTCACCCACGTCACCGGTGATCCGCAACCGCTGCGGGCCGCCGTCGATGCCGCGGTCGACTATGTGTGCTCCTTCGCGGTGCAACCCCCGCGGCGTAAGAGTCAACCCGCGTCGTCGCGCGCGCAGCGCAGCGTCTGAGTGTTGACGTTTCGCTGGACATGGGGGATATGGTCACCCATAATAATGGGTCAGTTGGCCCATTATTATGCGTCGCGCCACCTGGTGCCGTCGCCGCCGACGATGGTGAAAGAGGCAGCCGATGTCCATGCTCGAGTCACCTCAGCTGCCAACCGCACCGGCGGTCGTACGCGAGCAAGCCGGTGGACAAGCCATGCGGGCGATCATCTTGGAAAAGTTCGGCGGTCTGGACAGCCTGGTCTACACCGAAATTCCCAAGCCGCTGCCGAAAGATGGCGAAGTCGTCATTGCGATAAAGGGTTTCGGCATCAACCATGCCGAGATCCACATGCGTCGCGGCGAATGGGCCGAAGCGGCCGAGGTCAGCGGCATCGAATGCGTCGGCATCGTCGACTCGTGCCCGGGCGGCGAATTCCCGGTCGGGGCCAAGGTCGCGGCGCTGATGGGTGGCCTGGGGCGCACCATCAACGGCAGCTACGCAGAGTACACCCGCGTCCGCGCAGCCAATGTTGCGCCCATCGAATCCGACCTGCCGTGGTCACAGCTGGCGGCTCTGCCGGAAACCTATGCGACGGCGTGGACCTGCCTGTACCGCAACCTGAATCTTGCCGCGGAACAGACCTTGGTGATCCGTGGGGCGACTTCGGCTATGGGTCAGGCCGCTCTAAAGATGGCGGTGATCACCGGCGCCGAAGTCATTGCCACGACGCGCAGCCGGCAACGCTTCGGCATGCTCGAAGAGCTGGGCGCGACCCGGGTGGAGGTGGAGCGCGGTGACCTTGCCGCCCACATCGCGGAAGCCAAGCGTATCGACGCCGTACTCGACCTCGTCGGCAACAGCACCATCCTCGACTCCCTGGACATGTTGCGCCGCGGCGGCACCGCCTGCCTCGCCGGGTGGCTGGGTGGTCTGGCACCCATCCGCGATTTCAATCCCCTCGCGCGAATGGCCAGCGGCGTGAGCTTCAGTTTCTTCGCGAGCCCCGTATTCGGGAACCCCGGGTTCCCGGTTTCGGATGTGCCGTTCGGTCAGATCGCTCAGCAGATAGCCGACGGCAAGCTCGACGCGGCACCGGCGCGGGTCTTCTCGTTCGACGACATCCGCGAAGCGCACCGCGTCGCCGAGGCGGGTGAAGCCGCAGGCAAGCTCGTCGTCGTGCTGGAGTGATGCGGACGAGAAACACTACTGCGCGAACGAATTTCAGGAAAGGAGGGGCTTTCCATGGGTCTGGCATGGCAACAAGGGCCGCTGGCGAAGGGATCGCTCGGACACTTTTTGACCGAGCAGCCGATGCCGCCGCGGTTGCTGTTCGCCGAGCCGTTGCGTCGCCGAATGCGAGTGCGCTTCGCTGATCGATGGATCGCCGACAGCGAGGATGTGATGCTGTTGCACGAGCCGGGTCGCTACCCGGTCGCCTACTTTCCGCGCGGCGATATCGAAGAGGGAACGCTGCTTGCCGAAGACCGGGTGACGCAGCACCGTGACCTCGGGGCCACCCAGTGGTTCACCGTCAACGCATCAGGACGCGAGACCAACCACAGCGCCTGGGAGCACACCGGGCTGCCGGCCCATGCAGCGGTACTCGAGGGCCGGGTGGCATTTGCCTGGCGTGCCATGGACGGGTTCTACGAAGAAGAGGAGCGGATCGTCGGGCACGCCGCTGACGCCTATCATCGCATCGACATCCGTTCCACGGCGCGGCATCTGGTCGTCCGGGATGGCGACCGAGTGATCGCCGATACCCATCGCCCGCTGGCACTGTATGAGTCCGGCTTTGCGCCCCGATGGTACGTGCCGCGCCAGGATATCGATGAGTCAACCCTCAAACCTATTGATATTGAGACTTTTTGCCCATACAAAGGGATTTGTTCGTACTATGACATCGGCAACCACCGGCGCGCGGCATGGTCTTACGTCGGCGCTTGGACGGAGGTCGCGCGGGTTCGCAATCTGGTGTCCTTCGAGCCGGACAAGGTCGATGTGCACCTCGACGGCAAGCAACTTCAACTCGAACCGGGCCAGACCGTCATTCCACACGGCGTGGATCGCGGGCTCGACACAGAGGAGATCTTGGGAAAGAACCCGGCCGGGAGCGCACCATGAGGATGTCCTTGGAAGTCGTGATCCTGCCCGTCGCGGATCCGGACCGGTCGTTGCGGTTCTACCGTGACCAGGTTGGCTTCAACCTCGAGGTCGATTACGCCCCCACGCCCGAGTTCCGGGTCATCCAGTTGACGCCTGAGGGATCGGGCACCTCAATACAATTCGGCGTGGGGCTGACGGATGCGCCGGTTGGCTCCGTGCGGGGCTTGTATCTTGTCGTCTCCGACATCGAAGCCTGCCGCGCCGAGCTCACTGATCGCGGCGTAACAGTCAGCGAGATACGGCATAAGGACACCGACGGCGGCTGGAGCGGCACCTTTCTCGCGGGTGCCGATCCAGATCGCGGCGACTATGCGAGCTTCGCCGATTTCCGCGATCCTGACGGCAATGCTTGGGTGGTCCAAGAGCGGGACCATCAGCCGGCCTAAAAACGGCTTCGGTGCAATGCGGCAGATCGGAAGGTAACGGTGACGGAACAAGGCACCACTCCCGAGCGGGTGCGCGGGTTCTCCGACGGCGTCTTCGCCGTGCTCATCACGATCTTGGTGTTGGCACTCAGGCCGCCGAGCGCACATGGCTTCGGCGCCCTCCTGCCGCTATGGCCCACCGGACTCAGCTATGTGGTCAGCTACCTGTTCATCGCCATCGTCTGGGTTAACCACCACCACGTGTTGAACTACGCGCAGGTCGCGACACCGCGCTTGGTGTGGTCGAACTTCGCCCACCTGTTTTCGGTATCGCTGATCCCTTTCACCACCGAGTGGATCGCCGACAGCAGGCTGGCCGCGGCACCGGTGTCCTCATACGCCGCGGTCTTCGTCCTGGTCAACATCACCTACCTGGCGCTGTGCTGGGAGGCGGTCGATCGGCCTTTGCACCAGAATGCTTCGGCGCGGATGCGACGCATGCTGCGGATGAGGTCCTTCATCACGCTGGGCGTGTTTGTGACGGCGGCGCTGATCGCCTTGTGGTGGCCGGTGGCCGCGATGTTGCTGATTGTGCTGTGCCTGGTGGGTTACCTACGACCGGATATTCCCCAACGAAAGAATGTCGAGCACTAGCATGACAGCACCGTCCGTCCTCGTCTTCGACGTCAACGAGACACTGCTCGACATCGAGTCCATCGCACCGCTTTTCGGTGAGCTGTTCGGCGATGAGCGCATGTTGCGCGAATGGTTCGCTCAACTCGTCATGTACTCGATGTCGATCACGCTGGCCGGCAACTACGTGACGTTTCCGGTGCTCGCCGAGGGGGTGCTGCGCATGCTGGGCGACATCTACCGGGTGAACGTTTCCGAAAGCGACGCGCAGCGGCTGAAGGCCGGGCTGCTCACGATGCCGGCGCACCCCGATGCCGCCGAGGGGCTGGCTGCGCTGCGTGACAACGGCTTTCGGCTGGTGACTTTGAGCAACTCCCCGCCCAATCCGGATGGCCCGACCGCACTGCAGAATTCCGGGCTGGCTAGCTATTTCGAACATCAACTGAGCGTCGATGCCCGCAGCGTCTTCAAGCCTTCGCCCGCCGTGTATCGGTACGCATGCGAGACGATCGGGGTGGCTCCGCCCGATTGCATGATGGTGGCCGCGCACGTGTGGGACACCATCGGTGCGCAGCATGTCGGATTCGGCGGGGCCCTCATTACCCGGCGCGGCAACGCACCGCTGCCGATCGACGGCCTGCCGCAGCCGAACATCGTCGCCAGTGATGTGCGTCAGCTCGCCGAGCAACTGACCAATCTCCGATGAATACCCGGAGCGGGGCCTCGGCGCCGCGGCCACCACGCGAGAGGATCGTCGACCATGGCAGCAGCTGAGGCAGAAGAGTTCGACGTCGTGGTGCTCGGCGCCGGCCCGGTCGGCCAAAACGCCGCCGAACGGGCCCGAGCCGCAGGACTGCGCGTTGCTCTGATTGAGCGCGAACTCGTTGGCGGCGAGTGCTCGTATTGGGCGTGTGTGCCCAGTAAAGCACTGCTGCGCCCCGTGATTGCGCTTTCCGACACCCGCAGGATCGACGGCGCGCGGGAGGCGGTCACAGGCTCGCTGAGCACCGACGGCGTATTCGGCCGCCGCAACCGCTACGTCACCGACTGGGACGACAGCAGCCAGGCCCACTGGGTGAGCGGGACCGGCGCGACCCTGATACGCGGGCACGGGCGATTAGACGGGCCGCGCCGCGTCGTCGTCACCGACGCCACCGGCGACCAGTTGGCGGTCGCCGCACGGCACGCGGTGGTCATCTGCACCGGAAGCCGCACCGCGTTGCCCGACCTGCCCGGCCTCGCCGAGGCGAGACCATGGACCAACCGGCGGGCCACCGATAGCAGCGCCGTCCCGGAGCGGCTGGCGGTCGTCGGCGCCGGCGGCGTAGGTGTCGAAATGGCCACGGCGTGGCGGGGATTGGGCTCCGAGGTGACCCTGTTGGTGCGAGGTTCGGGACTGCTGCCCAGGATGGAGCCCTTCGTGGGCGAGCTGATCGGGCGCGGCCTCGCCGAGGCGGGCGTCGACTTGCGCACGGGGATATCGGTCCGCGCGTTGCGCCGCCCGGACGATTCCCATGTCGTCCTCGATTTGGATGACGGCACCGAGTTGCCCGTCAACGAGGTGCTCTTCGCCACCGGCCGCGCCCCGCTGACCGACGACATCGGTTTGGAGACAGTGGGATTGAGGCCGGGCAGCTGGCTCGAGGTGGACGACACCTGTCTGGTGCGCGGCGCCGTCGACGACGGCTGGCTCTACGCGGCTGGCGACGTCAATCGCCGGGCGCTGCTCACCCATCAGGGCAAGTACCAGGGCCGCATTGCCGGTGCGGCCATCGGCGCCCGTGCTGCGGGAAAGCCGTTGGACACCAAACCGTGGGGTGCGCATGCCACGACCGCCGACCATCACGCGGTGCCGCAGGCCTTTTTCACCGACCCCGAAGCGGCTGCCGTGGGACTGACGGCTGAGCAGGCCGGCCAAGCCGGACACCGAATTCGCACAGTCGACATCGAAATCGGCGATGTGGTAACGGGAGCCAAACTTTACGCGGACGGCTACACGGGCCGCGCGCGGATGGTGGTAGATGCGGATCGCGGCCACCTGCTCGGCGTCACCATGGTCGGCCCGGGCGTGACGGAGCTCCTGCACTCGGCCACCATCGCCGTCGCAGGCCAGGTGCCGGTCGACCGGTTGTGGCATGCGGTACCGTGCTTCCCCACCATCAGCGAGCTATGGCTGAGACTGCTCGAGGCGTATCGAGACGCCCCGGACGATAATTGACCCGTGGCCACTTCAGACGGATTCCATCCAGACTTCGACAGCACGGCGACGCCGCCCGCGCGCAACCGGGTGCGTCACGTCAAGGCGTCGGAGATCAGCTCCGACACAGCGCAATCGGAGGGGCTGCGGCACTTCGCCGCCCTGTCGGGCAGCTCGGTCGGCGCGGAGAAGCTCTGGATGGGCGAGACGCACGCGGCGCCGCAATCGGCTTCGGACAACCACCATCACGGCGACTCCGAGACCGCCATCTATGTCCGAAAGGGCAACCCGGGGTTCGTCTTTCATGACGGCACCGGAGAGGTCCGCATCGCCGCCGCTCCCGGCGACTACGTTTTCATCCCGCCGTACCTGCCGCACCGGGAGGAAAACCCCGACCCCAACACCACCGCCGAGGTGGTGATCGCGCGCAGCAGCCAGGAAGCCATCGTGATCAATCTCCCGGCCCTGTATCCGCTGGCCGACCCTCAGTAGACGGCGATCTCGATCAGGTTGCCGTCGGGGTCACGGCAGTAGTGCGAAGTCATCTCGCCCAGCGCCCCCACCTTGGTCACCGGTCCGGAGATCACCTTCACTCCGCACGCGGCCAGGTGGGCGCGCACGTCATCCGGGCCGGAACGGGTGACGAAGCACAGGTCTTCGGAACCGGCGGCCTCAACGGACCCGGTGAACCAGTCGGGATCGTCGGCCAATGCGCCGACTTGCCGCAGATTGATCTTCTGATCCCCAAAACACAGCGCCGTCCGACGCGAGGGCCCGAACGTCTCGCGCCGCATCCCGAGCACGCGCTCGTACCATGCGGCGGTGGCCTCAACGTCGCGGCAATTCAGGACAATGTGGTCGAACCGTTCCACCGCGATCGCCACCCTTGACCCTCCTGACCCGCGCAAACCCGTCCATCGGCTGCTCACGCGCGAAAACCGTTCGCTACCAGAGTAATCCGTCCAACGCGTGTCGCCCGCGCCTGGGAGCGCCGCTTTACGCCCAGTGGATAGGACGTTTTAATACATCTCATGGGCCCCGACCAGCTGGACCTCGACGTTGCCGACCTCCGGATCTCCCGCGGCAGCGTGCCGGCCAGCACCCAACTCGCCGAAGCCCTCAAGGCGGCCATCGTCAAACAGCGCCTGCCGCGCGGAGCGCGATTGCCGACCGAGCGAGAACTCATCGATCGCACCCGCGTGAGCCGGGTCACCGTGCGCGCGGCTGTCGGACTTCTCGAACGACAGGGATGGCTGGTGCGCAAGCAGGGCCTGGGCACGTTCGTGGCCAACCCGGTGAAGCAAGAACTCGGGCCCGGCGTGCGCACCATCACCGAGGTGCTGGCCGACTCCGGGATCACGCCGAACGTCGACGTCCTGTCGCATCGCGTCGAAGACGCGCCACAACGCATCGCCGAAACATTGGGGCTATCCAAAGTTTTGTGCGTGCACAGGCGTTTTCGTGACGGGGACCAACCCCTGGCCCTGATGATCGCCTACCTGCCAACGGATTTAGGCAAAGCCACGGAACCACTGCTGAAGAGCGCGATCGACGAGCAGACCGCGCTTGCGATGGAAAGCACCTACACCATGTGGGAGCGGCGACTGGACGTTCCCATCTCCCGCGCCAACTATGAGATTCATGCGGCCGGTGCCTCCCTGGAAGTGGCCGGCGCGCTGAATCTGCCGCTGGGCTCTCCGGTGCTGGTGCTCGAACGCACCAGCTACGACCAAGACGGAAAGCCGATCGAGGTCGTGGAATTCCACTATCGCCCCGAGCGGTACAGGTTTTCGGTCACGCTGCCGCGCACCGTGCCCAGCCCCGGCGCCGGCATCGTGGAACGGCGCGAGCCGACCTGAGCGCGGGACCAAATCCGGGGTCGACTCAGCGAATTCTCAACCGATTCTTCGGCGCCGCTTGGCTTGCCTCCAAGCATTCCCAAAGTCACAGGCCGCACCATCGAACGCATGACGAACGAGCAGCTGTGCGCGGACCGGGTCGAACGTTACCTACGCACCCGCGGGCGGCGATACTTTCGCGGCCACCACGACGGCGAATACTTCTTCGTCAGCAACGCCCCGCGGCGGTTGCATGTTCACTTCGAGATCTCTCCCGCGCACGACGACGTGCTGATCATCCGCGTCAATCCCGGATGCTATTTCCCGGCAGCCGACCGCCCCTGGGTGACGTACTTCTGCGACCGGTGGAACCGTCTCGACCGCCAGGTCACCGCGGTCGTGCACGGTTCGTCGGATCCGCAGCGCATCGGTGTGATGGCCCGAAAGTCGCAATGGATCCGAAACGACCTCTGCTTCAACGAGTTCGCCGCCTTCCTCGACAACACCATCGCGGACGCCACCGAGTTGTTCGAGGAATTGAACCCGCCGGTCGAATTGCCGCCCACCGAACGGCCGTTGCTGCGCGACGCCGGCTGAACTACGGGCGGGCTACCCGCCGGCCGGAGCATCCGGGCGCGGATCACCCAGCCTGGCCCGGATCGCGCCCCACGGGTCGGCGTAGCGTCCAGGGGTATCCCGGTAGGCCGCACGGCTTTTGAGGAACCGTCGCGCCACTGGCGAGATCAGCCGCATCGGGTACCGCCGCCACCCGGCCGCGGCCCGCATCTCGGTGAGCATGTCCGGCCACGAGTGGCGCTGGAATCGCAGAACCTGCTGGGAACGAACCGTATCCATCCAGTCCGTGACAAACCAGTCGTCATCGCTGTCCGGATCGCCCGGCCGGCCGACGGGCAACACATCGACCAGGCCGCGGGCGGCGGCCAGTGCCTTGCCGACGTCGCCCTGCCGCAGCAGGTGCGATTCGTCGCCGGCGATCAGCAGCGTCTCACCGGCGACGTCGGCGGTGACCGCTGCGGCGAATGCCCGCGCGACGTCGCGGACGTCGACGGTGTGGATGCGGCCGTCGGCCGGCAGGGCGCTTTCGAAGAACAACGCATCGACGCTGAACGGCATGGCGTCCGGTTCGACGCTGATCACTCCGGCCAGGCGCAGGATGACCCATTCGAGATTCGACGCGCGGAGGTGCTGTTCCGCTTCGGCCTTGTGAGCGCCGTAGAGGTCGGCCGGGTTCGTCGGGGAGTCCGGGCGCAGCAGCTCGCGAGAGCGGTGCGGGTTGCGCGCGCCGTACACGGCGTTGCTCGAGGCCAGGATGAAGCGCACCGGCTGATGCATTGATTGGGCCGCCCGCAGCAAGGTGACGGTCGCGTCGACGTTGACGCGGCGCCCCAGCGCGGGCTGACGATAGATCATCGGTGGGATCACCGCGGCCAGGTGCACGATGGCGGTGGGCGACGTGTCGGCGAGTAGCCGGTCGACCTGACCCGGGTCGGTCAGGTCCGCCCAGCGCGGCTCGGCGCCGGCCGGCAGCGCTCCCGCGGCTTTGCGCTGGGCGGCGGTGCCCAGGTCGGTCGCGACCACGCGGTGGCCGTCGGCCACCAGCCGGCGCACCGTTTGCGAGCCGACCAGCCCGAAACCTCCGGTTACCAGGACCTTCTCGGACATGCCTCCCCCATCGGCCGTTCGCTTTCCAGCAAACGGATATGACATTCTCCTAAACGGAGAGTAGCATATGCCGATCGGCGGCTCAGGTTTGAGACTGGCGTCACACCGGCAACAAGTAGCGAAGAGCAGAAACAGACAGCGGGGAGCCATGACGGGCGACGGTGTTGACGCGGCGGACAACCACGAAACCGCCAAGTGGGATCCGGCTTTCACCGAACAGGTGGCAAAGGTACTGGGACCGGTGATCAAGCGGTACTACCGGGCCGAGGTGCGAAACATCGACAACGTCCCATCCTCGGGCGGGGCTCTGGTGGTCTCCAACCACTCGGGCGGCATGCTGACCCCGGACGTGCTGATCTTCTCCCCGGCCTTCTACGACAGGTTCGGCTACGACCGCCCCGTCTACACGCTGGGCCATTACGGGCTGTTCATGGGACCGTTGGACGGCTGGTTGCGCCGCCTCGGGGTGATCGAGGCCAGCCGCGAAAACGCCGCCACCGCCCTGCATTCCGGTGCGGTGGTGCTGGTGTTCCCCGGCGGCGACTACGACTCCTACCGGCCGACTTTCACTGCGAACACCATCGACTTCAATGGACGCACCGGGTACGTGCGGACCGCTATCGAAGCCGGGGTGCCGATTGTGCCGGCCGTATCCATCGGCGCCCAGGAGACACAGCTGTTTTTGACCCGGGGCAACTGGCTGGCCCGCAAGCTGGGGCTGACCAAGGCGCGAATGGACATTCTGCCCATCAGCGTCGGATTCCCCTTCGGTTTGAGCGTCATCTTCCCGCCCAACGTGCCCCTGCCGGCAAAGATCGTCACCGAGGTTCTCGAACCGATCGACATCACCGCCCAGTTCGGCAGCGACCCCGACGTCGACGAGGTCGACGCCCACGTACGCGCCGTCATGGAAGATGCGCTCAAGCGGCTCGCCGGCGAGCGCCGGTTCCCGATCCTGGGCTGACGGTGTCCGGGGCCGCTGGAGGTGGCGTGGTGAAGAGACTCAACGGCATGGACGCGATGCTGCTCTACAGCGAGACGCCCAACCTACACACGCACACGCTCAAGGTGGCCGTGATCGACCCGGCCGACTGCGACGGAGAATTCGGTTTCGAGGTCTTCCGCCGGCACGTGCGTCGTCGGCTTCATCTGCTAGAACCGTTGCGCTACAAGCTCGTTGACATTCCCTGGCATTTGCATCACCCCATGTGGCTGGAGAACTGCGACGTCGACCTCGACTATCACCTGCGGCAAGTGCGGGTGCCCGCGCCCGGCGGTCGGCGCGAGCTCGATCGGGTGATCGGCGAGGTGGCGTCCACTCCTCTGGACCGCAGTCGTCCGCTGTGGGAGTTTCATTTCGCCGAAGGGCTGGCCGGTGGCCGATTCGCCATGATCGGCAAGGTGCACCATGCGCTCGCCGACGGGGTCGCGTCGGTCAACCTGCTGGCGCGCGCGATGGATCTGCGCGACGGGCTCACCGACGAGCGCGACAACGACGAAGCAGGCGTCACCACCTCCAACGCAGACCTGCTGCGCGCGGCGGCCCGCGACCACGTCCGGCAGATCGGCGCCCTGCCCGGGCTGCTCAAGGACGCGGCCGTCGGAATGACGCGGGTGCGGCGCCGGTCCCGGGAGCGCGGGGGCCACCCCGACCTGGCCGACGCGTTCGACGCACCGCCGACGTTCCTCAACCATGTCGTGTCGCCGCGGCGCTGGTTCGCCAGCACGTCGCTGTCGCTGCCGGAGGTGAAGGCGACGGCAAAGGCATTGGGAATCACGGTGAACGACGTGGTGCTGGCCATGGCGACCGGCGGATTGCGAACGCTGTTGCTGGCTTACGACGGTGCGGCCGACCGCCCGATCATCGCCTCGGTGCCGACGGCCACCGACAAGTCGGACCGCATCACCGGCAATGAGATCAGCGGGCTGATGGTCTCGCTCCCGGTCCACGTCGGCGACCCCGTGGAGCGGGCCCGGCTGGTCGCCCTGGCCACCAAGATCGCCAAGGAAGACCACGAAGTCCTCGGCCCGGAGCTCTACGGGAAGATGATGGCCTACCTTCCGACCGCATTCGCCCCTGCCGCATTCCGGTGGCTGGGTCGGCGCGACGCGCCGAACAAGCTGATGAACGTAGCGGTGTCCAGCGTGGTGGGGCCGCGCGAGCGGGGCCACTTCGGCGGTGCAGCCGTCAGCGAGATCTATTCCACCGGCGTGCTGTCGCCCGGCGCCCCAGTCAACATCACCGTGTGGAGTTACGTGGACCGGCTCGGCGTCGCAGTGCTCACCGACGACCAAACCTTCAACGACCCGCACGAGGCGACGGACGCCATCGGCGCGTCCTTCGCCGAATTACGGGATGCCGCAGGCGTTTCCGCTCAGCCGGCGAGCACGCCGTCCAGCACCGAGTAGAACAGGCCGAGGCCGTCATCGGACGGCCCGGTCAGCGCCTCGATGGCGTGCTCGGGGTGGGGCATCAGACCCACCACGCGGCCGTCGGCGGAACTCACCCCGGCGATGTCGTGCAGCGACCCGTTGGCGTTCTCGTGGTAGCGGAACACCACCCGCCCCTCGCCCTCGAGCTCCTCGATCACCTCGGCCGGCGCCACGTAGCGTCCCTCTCCCGATTTCAGCGGGACCAGCAGGTCGGCGCCGAGCTCGAAGCGCGACGTCCAGGCGGTCGACGTCGAGGCCACCCGCAGCCACACGTCGCGGCAGATGAAGTGCAGGCCCACGTTGCGGGTCAGCGCCCCGGGCAACAGGCCGGCCTCGCAGAGCACCTGAAAACCGTTGCAAATGCCCAACACTGGCATGCCGCGCCGTGCGGCCTCCACCACCTCGGTCATCACCGGGGCGAACCGGGCGATCGCACCGGCCCGCAGGTAATCGCCGTACGAGAACCCGCCGGGCACCACCACGGCGTCCACGCTTTTCAGATCGGCGTCGGCATGCCACAGGTTGACCGCCTCGGCACCGACCCGCCGCGCCGCGCGCGCGGCGTCCACGTCGTCGAGCGTGCCGGGAAACGTGATGATCCCGATGCGTGCCGTCACTGGTTGTCCCGGCTGATCGTCCAGTCTTCGATCACGGTGTTCGCCAACAGCGATTCCGCGATCTCGGCGAGCGCGGAATCGTCGACGCTGTCATCCACCTCTAGCTCAAACCGCTTGCCTTGCCGCACTTCTGAGATTCCCGGATGTCCGAGGCGACCCAGGGCACCCACAATCGCCTGACCCTGCGGGTCGAGAATCTCCGCTTTGGGCATCACGCTTACGATCACCCGGGCCACCGGCGGTCCTCCTGAGAAGTTGGCGTTTCGGGCGCCACTCTACCGGCGAAAGCGCAGCTCGGCGTCACGGGCACGAGGCAATGTAGGCCTCGCAGAGGGGCGCGTTCATGGCATTGAGCACCGGATCGTCCGCCATCGCCGGCCACGCCGTCTGCGGCGGTGCCGTCGACCACAGCGTGACCTCGCTGATCGTGCTGCTGGCCGGGTGGGCGAACAGATAGGTGTGCATCACCACCGGGCCGCTGATCACGGCGGCCATCCGATTGGCTTCGTCGGTGGTCAGCGACGGTGACTCCTGCGGTGCGCGCTGCTGGCAGGCCCGCAGGGCGGCGACGGCAGCGCTGAAGGCCGCGGCCGCGCTGGCCCCACCGCGAGCGGTGTCACCCCGCCAGTGCAGGACCTGGGCCTGCAGCTGCCACTGTCCGTCGGGATGCTGAACCGTCGAGCGCGCCGCGACGGCCGAGTCGCGGGGATCCTGGGTTACCGGCGGCGCGGCGCACAACTCCTCGAATCGGAACCGGGGACCGGGCGCCGAACCGGTCGTCTGCACGGCCTGACCGGCGAGCGCGGGCCAGTGGTACACGCCGTCCAGCGGCAGGGCATGCTGATCGATCCACGCGGTGTTCGGGATCCGGTCGCACACGGCCGGGCACGTCTCCGGCTCTGCGTACGCAGGGATGACGACGATCAAAGCGAAGGCGAAACTGCCGGCGACCAGCATCATGGCCAAAATCACGCGCGTCGGCAGCTTGTCCATCAAGGCACAATCGTAGATATGCAACTGACGCATTTCGGCCATTCGTGCCTACTTGCCGAGTTTGACCACACCCGCGTGCTCTTTGACCCCGGAACTTTCGCGCACGGCTTCGAGGGAATCACCGGCTTGACCGCCATCTTGATCACCCATCAGCACCCCGACCATGTCGACGTCAAACGGCTGCCCGCCTTGCTCGAGGGTAACCCGGAGGCGGCGCTGTACGCGGACCCGCAAACCACCGCGCAGCTGGGTGCCCCCTGCCGCGAGGTCCATGTCGGTGACGAGTTGCCCATCGGCGAACTGACCGTTCGCGCCGTCGGCGGAAAACACGCGGTCATTCACCCGGAAATCCCTGTGATAGAAAACATTTCGTTCCTAGTCGGCGACGCCGACCACCGGGCCCGGTTGATGCATCCCGGTGACGCGCTCTTCGTGCCCGACGAGCCGGTCGACGTCTTGGCCACGCCGGCGGCCGCGCCCTGGATGAAGGTGTCCGAGGCGGTCGACTACCTGCGTGCGGTGGCCCCGCAGCGCGCCGTTCCCATTCACCAGGGGATCATCGCGCCGGATGCGCGGGGGATCTACTACGGACGGCTGACCGAGATGACCAGCACCGACTTCCAGGTGCTGCCCGAGGAGGACGCCGTCACGTTCTAGCTGCGGTCACGCTGGCGTGACACACGCGTCCGGCGGTCACGCTGGCGTGACGCACGCGTCCTGCGGTCACGCTGGCGTGACACACGCGTCCTGCGGTCACGCTGGCGTGACGCACGAACGCAAGCGGGGCTGTCTGCCCTGCGGCTACGTGAGGTCGTCGGCGGCGCCGCGGCCGGCGGCGCGGCCGGAGAAGATGCAGCCGCCCAAGAACGTGCCTTCCAGGGCGCGGTAGCCGTGCACGCCGCCGCCACCGAACCCGGCCACCTCACCCGCGGCGTACAGACCGGTCAGCGGAGTGCCGTCGGCCTTCAACACCCGTGAGGCGAGATCGGTTTCGATGCCGCCCAACGTTTTTCTGGTCAGGATGTGCAGCTTGATTGCAATCATCGGCCCC
The DNA here is from genome assembly GCF_059813315.1 of Mycobacterium sp. NGS11. Classification (NCBI taxonomy): domain Bacteria; kingdom Bacillati; phylum Actinomycetota; class Actinomycetes; order Mycobacteriales; family Mycobacteriaceae; genus Mycobacterium; species Mycobacterium sp. NGS11. The sequence goes on along the minus strand of NZ_JCALEJ010000029.1, from coordinate 36,625 downwards.
GCCTTCGGGTCGGTCAGCCGGTGCGGCGCCACCACCCGGCCCAGCCGATCGCCCAGATAATTGCGGGCGGCATGGATCGCCGTGATCTGCCCGTCCTTGCTGAACTTGTTGGCCACCTCGCGATCCCGGGCCGTGACCTCGGCCTCCACGGTTGCGTAGTCCAGCGGCTGCACATCGGGCAGCTTGTTCATCGCGGTCACCAAGTCGCGCAACGAGTTCGCGCTGACGAAGTCCACACCCCGGTCGACGAACGCCTGCACCGGGCCCGGCGGCCCGGAACGTGCCCGATTTCGCAGCAGCTCGCGGATACTTTGCCCGGTGAGGTCCGGATTCTGCTCCTGGCCAGAAAGCGCGAACTCCTTCTCAATGATTTTGGCGTTCAACACAAACCAGGTGTAGTCGAACCCTGACTTGGTGATGTATTCCAGCGTGCCCAGCGTGTCGAAGCCGGGGTAGAGCGGGACCGGCAACCGCCTGCCACTGGCATCCAGCCACAGCGACGACGGGCCGGGAATGATCCGGATCCCATGCAACGGCCAGATCGGGTCGTAGTTGGTGATGCCCTCGGTGTAGTGCCACATCCGGTCGGGGTTGATCACGCGCGCGCCGGCCTGCTGCGTGATGGCGATCATCCGGCCGTCGACATGAGCCGGAACGCCGCTCAAAAGTTGCTCGGGGACGCGGCCCATGCGCTTGGGCCAGTTCTTCCGCACCAGTTCGTGATTGGCGCCGATGCCGCCGCTCGTCACAATCACCGCGTCGGCACGAAATTCGAACTGCCCTATCGACTTCCGTGATGAAGCGACCCCCCTCGGCGTGGCCGTGGGCTCGAGCACCGTGCCGCGGACACCCGTCACCGCCTCACCCTCGACGATCAACTCGTCGACCTGGTGGCGGTGCGCGAAGCGCACCGCTGACCGGTCGCGCAGTTGCCGGGCGAAGATCTCGACCAGCGCGGGCCCGGTACCCCAGGTGATGTGGAAGCGGGGAACCGAATTGCCGTGCCCCTGAGCGTCATACCCGCCGCGCTCGGCCCAGCCCACCAACGGGAAAAGCTTGAGCCCGCGCGACCGCAACCAACTGCGCTTCTCCCCGGCGGCGAAATCGACATAGGCGTGTGCCCATTGGCGTGGCCAGTAGTCCTCGGGGCGATCGAAGGCCGCCGTGCCGAGCCAGTCCTGCAACGCAAGTTCATGGCTGTCACGGATGCCCAGCCGGCGCTGCTCGGGGCTGTCGACGAAGAACAGGCCGCCGAAGGACCAGAACGCCTGCCCGCCCAGGTTGGCGCTGTTCTCCTGGTCGACGATGAGCACCCGCAAGCCGCGATCCACCAGTTCGCAGGCGGCGACCAGACCGGCCAGGCCCGCCCCGACGACGATGGCATCAGCGCCGAACCCCGCAACCGAAGAATCGCTCATGTCGGACCAGGGTAGTGCCCCGACGAGCAGGTCAGGCAGTCGCTGCGTCAGGCGGCGTCGAGCACGGCCTTGGCCTGCTGCCAGCGGTACACGGTGGGCGTGCAGCCGTGCATCAACGCCAGGTCGACGGCGTCCACCATGGCCTGCAGCGGCCCGGGTTTGCGCAGGTGGCGGGCCGCGACCGCTACCCGCACGACGCCCCCGCGCCGGGCGATCCGCTCGGCGGACAGCACCACCATCCGGCACCACCACGGCTCGGTGAGGAAGCCCTCGCCGATGCCGAGCACCCGCGCGCGAACGGTGGTGTGACGAACCAGGTCGGTGATCCCGTGCAGATCCGCCAGCAACCGGAACCCGTTGTCCGGCAACGCTTTGACGACACCCGGCGACACCACCCAGCCGGGCGCCGCGAACAGTCGGGTACGCAACCCGAGGTGCTCGAGCACCCGGTCGGCGGCCATCAATCGCAGGTTGGCCTCATGCGCCCGCAGGATCGCGAATTCGCCGCGACGCTTCTTGGTGGCCGGGTCGTCATAGCCGTGCAGCACGATGGCGTCACCGCCGGCGCGACGGTTGCTCAGCCACCCGACGGTTTGCGGGTCGCGGTCGAGCCGGTAGTCACCGGACAGGCGGGGAGCCACGAGTAACGACACCGGTACGTTGCGGGCATCCATTTGCGCGCAGAACGCCTCGACGTCGGGCAGGGTGCGTTCCCCGATCCCCGAGACCGAGACGATCAATTTTCCAGACACACCAGCAGTTTGCCGATCCCAAGTGTCGGAACGGTGAAGGACACGCAGACAGCAGGCGTATACGCACCCGCCTGAGCACAAAGATTTCGGCGGCGGCCGGACCTGCCCAGCCCACCACCGCCGCGAGCGTCAACCGACGAGATCAGTTCGATATGCTAAGCAACGCCATGGACGAGGCCTCGTACGCAGCGGCCAAAACGCCGCTGCCGCACGCCCCCACCGGACAGCCGGGCGTCGAGGAACGGGAATATCCCGACAAGCTCGATGCCCCGCTGTTGCGGATCTCCGGTGTGTGCATCTTGGCCACCGTGATGGCGATCTTGGACGTCACCGTCGTCAGCGTCGCGCAGCGCACCTTCATCGACCTATTCTCGTCTTCGCAGGCCGTCGTCGCCTGGACGATGACCGGCTACACGCTCGCGTTGGCGACCGTGATCCCGATAACCGGTTGGGCGGCCGACCGGTTCGGCACCAAACGGCTCTTCATGGGTTCCGTGGTGGCCTTCATGCTGGGTTCGCTGCTGTGTGCGATCGCCGCAAACATCTTGCAGCTCATCGTCTTTCGCGTGGTGCAGGGAATCGGCGGCGGCATGCTGCTGCCATTGGGCTTCATGATCATGACTCGCGAGGCGGGTCCGCGGCGGCTCGGACGCCTGATGTCGATATTGAGCATCCCGATGCTGCTCGCCCCGATCGGCGGGCCGATCCTGGGCGGCTGGCTGATCGACACCTCGAGTTGGCGGTGGATCTTTCTGATCAACGTGCCGATCGGCTTTCTCACCATCGCGCTGGCCGCCGTCGTCTTCCCGCGGGATCACCCGGCGCGGGCGGAGACCTTCGACGTCGTCGGCGTGCTGCTGCTCTCGCCGGGCCTGGCGACGTTTTTGTTCGCGGTGTCCTCCATCCCGGGCCGCGGCACGGTGGCCGACCGCCACGTGGTGATACCGGCGATGATTGGACTGGCGTTGATCGCGGGGTTCGTCGTGCACGCGTGGCATCACGCCGACCATCCCCTGATCGATCTGCGGCTATTCCGCAATCCGGTGCTCACCCACGCCAACGTGACGATGCTGGTCTTCGCCGGCGCATTCTTCGGCGCCGGCCTGCTGCTGCCGAGCTATTTTCAGCAGGTGGTGCACCAAACGCCGATGCAGGCGGGCGTGCACATGATCCCTCAGGGGCTGGGCGCCATGCTGACCATGCGCCTGACCGGACCGCTGGTGGACAGGCAGGGGCCGGGCAAGATCGTGTTGGTCGGGATCGCGCTGATCACCGCCGGCCTGAGCGCCTTCGCCGTGGGGGCCGCGACCCAGGCCCACTATCTGCCCACGCTGCTGGTGGGGCTGGCGATCATGGGCCTGGGCATGGGCTGCACGATGATGCCGCTCTCGGTGGCCTCGGTGCAGGCGCTGGCGCCCCATCAGATCGCCCGGGGAACGACGCTGATGAGCGTCAGTCACCAGGTGGGCGGCTCGATCGGGACCGCGCTGATGTCGATGATCCTGACGAACCAGTTCAATCGAAGCCCCGACATCGTCGCGGCGAACAAGCTGGCCGCCCTGCATCAGCGGGCTGCGGTCGACGGGGTGCCGGTCGATCGATCCGCGATACCGCCGCGGTCGCTCGACCCCGGATTTTCGACCAACGTGGTGCACGATCTTTCCCACGCGTATACCGCGGTGTTCGTGATTGCCGTTGCGCTGGTGGTGTGCACCCTCATTCCGGCGTGGTTCTTGCCTAAGAAGCCGGCGAGCGAAACCGTCGGCGCCTAGCGCAACCGCCCGGCCTGGTTGGGTGCATTACGACGACACGGCCTCGGCGGCGGCCAATAGCCACGCGTACTGGAAGGCGGTTTCCTCCCAGCCCTTGTAGCGGCCGCTGACGCCACCGTGCCCGGCGTTCATCTGAGTCTTCAACAGGACCGGATTACCGTCACCGTTGGCGTGGCGCAGCGCCGCAACCCACTTGGCCGGCTCCACGTAGTAGACCCTCGTATCGTTCAGCGACGTCATCGCAAGAATCGCCGGATACCGTTTGGCCTCGACATTCTCATACGGCGAATAGGACTTCATGTAGGCGTAGACGTCCTTGTCCGCCAAGGGGTTTCCCCATTCGTCCCATTCGGTGACGGTCAGCGGCAACGAAGGATCCAGGATGGTGGTCAGCGGGTCGACGAACGGGACCTGCGCGAGAATGCCCGCGAAAAGCTCCGGGGCCAGATTGGCCACCGCCCCCATCAACAAACCGCCGGCGCTGCCCCCCAGCGCCACCAGCTGACGCGCCCGGGTGACGCCGCCCTGCACCAAATGCTCTGCGACCGCAACGAAGTCGGTGAAAGTGTTCTTCTTCTCCAAAAGCTTGCCGTGCTCGTACCACAGCCGGCCCATCTCACCGCCGCCACGCACGTGGGCGATGGCGAACACCATGCCGCGGTCCAGCAGCGACAGCCGGGCGATGGAAAAGCTGGGGTCGGTGCACAGCTCATAAGCGCCGTAGCCGTAAAGCAAAGCCGGTGCCGGGAACTCGACGTCCGCGCGGTGCACGATGGATACCGGGATGCGGGTGCCGTCATCGGCGACCGCCCAGTCACGCCGTTCCACATAGTCGCCGGTTCGGTAGTCGCCGAGCACGGGCTGCTCGCGCAGCAAGGTGCGTTCACCGGTCGCGAGGTCGATGTCATAGACCCGAGCCGGAACCACCAGCGAACCCGCCCTGATCCGCAGCTTGGGCGCCGCCCAATTGGGATTGCCGGCCGGACCTGCCGTCATCAGCTCGGAATCGAACGAAATCTCCTCGGGCTGTGCGTATGTGCCGTCGGCATTGATGGGCCACAGCTGCATCCGGGGCAGTGCCTCGCGCCGATAGCTGACGACCAGGAGGCCGGCGAAAGCGTCGACCCCGTCGAGCCGGACGTCGTCGCGGTGCGGGATCAGGGTGCGCTGCCGTGCCGGATCGCTGACCGGCGCCTCGGTGAGGGTGAAGTTGACCGCGCCGTCGTTGTGCAGGATCAAGAACCGGTCCTGTCCGCCGACGACCGCGTGCTCGACCGAGTACTCGACGCCTTCGCGACGCGGTAGCACGACGGTGAACTGGCCGTGCGGATCGGCGGCGTCGGCGTAGCGATACTCCGAGGTGATCGAGGATCCCGAGGCGATGAAGACGTAGGCCTCGCTGCGGGTGAGCCCCACGCCAAGCCAATACTTTTCGTCCGCTTCGTGATACACCAGCTCCGGTTCGGCACCGTCGCCCACCCGATACCGCCACACCTTGTCGGGGCGATGGGCGTCGTCGAGGGTCAGGAAATACACGGTGTGGTTGTCGGCGGCCCACGTCGCACCGGCCCCGATGTCGGCGATCTCGTCGGAAAACAGTTCTCCGGTTCGTAAGTCTTTGAACCGCAACGTGTATCGCTCATCACCGAGAGTATCGACCGAGTACGCCAGCAGGTTCCCATCCAAGCTCACCGTTGCGGCGCCCAGGGAGAAGAACTCGTGACCCTCGGCTTCGGCATTGGAATCGAGCAGGATCTGCTCGCCCGGGATCTCGGTGTTCTCGTCCAGGGTCGGCGGATCCCAATCGTCGGATCCCCTGATCGGACAACGGCATTGGACGCGGTATTGCTTTCCCTCATAGGTGCGCGCGTAGTACCACCACTCGCCCTTGCGGGTCGGCACCGACAGATCCGTCTCCTTGGTGCGCGCCTTGATCTCGTCGAAAATCTGCTGCCGCAGCGGCCCCAGGTGCTCGGTCATCCGATCGACGTAGGCGTTCTCCGCCTCGAGGTGGGCGATGACTTCGGGGTCGGTTTTTTCGCGCAGCCACTCATACGGGTCGATGAAGACGTCGCCGTGATGTTCGCGCCGGCTCTCCACTCGCTTGGCGACAGGGGGCAACGACCCGTCCAGCTGCACGTCGGTCATGCGGTGGGACCGATCCAGTCGTCGAAGCTCAGGCCGGAAATGCGTTCGTAGGCTTCGATGTACCGATCCCGGGTGGCATCGATGATGTGCTCGGGCAGCGGTGGCGGCGGTTGTGAGCCGTGGCGGTCCCAGCCCGACTCGGGGCCGGTCAGCCAGTTGCGGACGAACTGTTTGTCGAAGCTGTTCTGGACGACACCCTCCTGGTACTCGTCGGCCGGCCAGTAGCGGGACGAATCCGGGGTGAAGATTTCATCGGCCAGCAGCAGGTTGCCGTCTCGGTCGGCGCCGAACTCGAACTTGGTGTCGGCGATGATGATTCCCTTCCTCAGCGCGTGATCGGCGGCCTGAACATAGATTTGCAGTGTGCGGTCGCGGAGTTGATTGGCGGGCACGGGACCGACCATCTCGATCACCCGTGCGAACGGAATGTTCTCGTCGTGGTCGCCCAGTGCGGCTTTCGTCGCGGGGGTGAACAGGGGTTGGGCGAATCTGCTGGCTTCAACCAGTCCCGGCGGCAGGGGGATGCCGCAGACCTTTCCGGTCGCCTGGTAGTCCAGCAATCCGGAGCCGGTCAGGTAGCCGCGCGCCACGCATTCGACCGGAAGCATTTCCAGCTGGCGCACCACCAGCGCGCGGCCCAGGACCTCGTCGGGAATGCGTGGATCATCCGGCGGCCCGGCCAAGTGGTTGGGGGCTTGGGCAAGCTCCGAGACGAGTCCGAAGAAGAAGACGCTCATCGCGGTGAGGATGCGGCCCTTGTCCGGAATGGTGCTGTCCAGGACGAAGTCGTACGCAGAGATCCGGTCGGTGGCGACGAGCAGCAGGTGCTCGTCGTCGACGCGATACAGCTCGCGGACCTTGCCGCTGGCCAGATGCTGGTAGTCGGACAGTGCAGGCATCCGGTCAGCCTATCGGGCACCCGCAAACGGGCTTTGTGCTGGGATCGGGGCTATGACATCGCGGTTTCTGCCCTACTCCACCAGGCCCGGCCGGCTGGCGGCTCAGCTGTTCAGCGACCTCGCCGTCGTCCTGTGGACGGTGCTGTGGCTACTCGTCGGGCTGGCGGTCTACGACGCCATCGCGACGATCGCCGACGCCGGCCGGCAGGTCGAGAGCGGCGCGCACGGCATCGCCGGCAACCTCGCGTCAGCCGGCCACGGCGCCCAGCACATTCCGGTCGTGGGCGACACGGTCAGCAAACCGCTCAACTCGGCCAGCCAAGCCGCGCTGGACATCGCGGGCGCGGGTCACGACCTGGACATCGCGGCGAGTTGGCTCGCAGTGCTGCTGGCGATGGCGGTTGTCGCGGTGCCGATCCTCGTCGCGGTGCTGCCGTGGTTGTTTCTGCGGCTCCGATTCTTTCGACGCAAGTTGACGGTGACCGCTCTGGCCGCAACCCCGGCCGGCGCGCAACTGCTTGCGCTGCGCGCGCTGACCAACCGTCCGCCGCGGAAGCTGATCGCCGTCAGCGCGGATCCGGTCGGCGGATGGCGACGTGAAGACCCGGCCACCATCGGGGCCCTGGCCGCGCTCGAACTACGGTCGGCCGGTATCGCGATTCGCGGGAGTGAGCAGCAACCGCCGCGATAACAGCAGCAGCCCGGCGACGACCACAGTGAGCCACGCCGCCAGCGCATCCCAGAAGAAGACCAGCGAAACGGTGAACAGCGACGGCTGATTGATCTCGAGTGCCATCGCGAAGCTGGCCGCCGAATACATGCCCAGCGGGAACACGAACGCCCACCACACACCGGCGAAGCGCAGCATGTTGGGATAACGCCTGATGCGGTGCAACGCGAAATAGATCAGCGGCGGTATCCACAACGTGGCCGTCACCCAGGTGACGATGGTGACCGCACGCACGGGTCCGGCCAGCCAGGCGGGAGCCACGGCGTGGATGTTGTCACCGGCCAGCGTCGCAATCGCCATGCCTCCCATCAGGATCCAGGTATCGGGTTCGAAGCCGTCCCGGTCCTGCCGTTCGTTCACGACGCGCCACATGGTCAGCCACGTCATCAGGCCGTAGATGCACAGCGCCGCGACCCATCCGGCCACGGCCACCGCGAGCCACCAGTGATGACCGGTGTGACGAGCCGCGCGGGCGATCACGATCGCCAAACCGGAGGTTCCCACGCTGCCCAGCTGCCAGGCCCCGTGTGCGCGGTCGCGCAGCTCTGTCCACCGGTGCGCCAACATGTTTCGCGCGCTGAACAGGATCAGTATCAGCCAGGACGCCAGGCCGACCCCGCCAAGTATCCGCGCCACCCATACGTTCGACGACAAGCGAGTGTCGATCACCGCACACGCTGCCACGAAAGTGATGAGTCGCAGGGTGACGTCGGGATCGGTCAGGTCCCAGCACAACCTCTGGCCGGGCACACAGGCCTTCGCGACGACCAGGGCGAGCAGCAGCACCAGGCCGAGGGTGGCGATGACACCCATCGTGTCGCTGATCAATCGGTAGCCGTGATTGCGCGCGCCGATCGACAAGATTCCCGTTGCCATCACCGCGGCGAACACATCGGGTGAGGGCTCGACATCAGCGAACCGGATCGTCACGGTTGCTCGCGGAGCTCCACGACGAGATGCCGGATGCCGGTATGCCGATTGCTGCGCGTCCACTCGACCGGCCGGACAACTTGCACCGCGCCGAACCGGGACAGCAGCTCTTCGAACAACACCCGCAGCTCCAGCCGGGCCAGATTCGCACCCAGGCAATAGTGCACTCCCTGACCGAAGCCCAGGTGCGGATTCGGTTTTCGGCAGATATCGAATTCGTCGGCGTTCGCGAACACCCCGGCGTCGCGATTTGCCGAGCCCTCCCAGATCTGTATCTTCTGCCCCGCCTCGATCGACTGCCCGGCCAGCGTGACGTCGCGGGTGGCGGTGCGGCGCTTGGAGGGCGACGGCGAGGTCCACCGCACCATCTCCTCGACGGCCGTGGGCAGCGCATCGAGATCGCCGCGCAGCGACTGCAATTGGAGCGGATGGTGGGCCAACGCCAGCAGGCCGCCCGCGACCGCGTTGCGGGTGGTCTCCGCGCCGGCGCTGAACAACAGACTGAAGAACAGGTAGAGCTCCATGTCGGACAGGGCCGATCCGCCGTGGCCGTCAGCGTCATCCAGCATCGCGTTCGCCACGGCCGACAACATGTCATCGGTCGGGTGCTCGCGCTTGGACGCGATCAGCTGCTGACCGTACTGATACATCCGCGACCCGGCCTCCTCGACGGAGAGCTGCGATAGCGCGGCCTTGCGTGAACCACCGAAGTCGAACTGCGGTTCGATCGCCTCGAAGAGCCAATGCCGTTCGGATTCAGGCACTCCCAACAGGATGCAGATCATCTGCATCGGCAATTCGGCGGCGATGTCGACCAAGAAATCGAACGGCTCGCCCGGAACCACCGCGTCGAGCAGCCGGCGCGCCCTGGTCCGCAGGTCGTCCTCGACCAACCGGATCATCCGCGGCGTCAGCCCCGAGCTGACCAGCCGCCGAATCTGCGAATGCCGCGGATCGTCCATCATGTTGAGCACCTGACCCGCAATCGCCAGGTCCTGCAACAGCGTGCCACCGTACGGCCGCGGGCCGCCCGTGACCGACGAGTACGTCACCGGATCCTTCAGCACCTCAAGCGTTTCCGCGTAGGTGGCCACCGACCAGAAGCCTTCACCGTCCGGGGTGTTGTCGGTCGGTGCGTGCCAGTACACCGGCGCCTCACGACGATGGATCGCGAACAGATCGTGGGGAAATCCGTTGGCGAAGTTGTCCAGATCGGTGAAGTCGATCTCGGCGAGTGCGCCCGCCAGCGTCACAGGATCGCACCCGGGGCGTACTTGGCCGCGTCCGGGTAGCGGTTCACCAGCGCGTCCACCTGCGCCGCCACCTCGTCCACCTGGTCACCGGCGGCGCCGGTGAATGCCTTCTTGTCGGCCAGCGCGGCGTCCAGCGCGGCCCGGTCCAGCGGCAGGCGCTCGTCGGCGGCCAGCCGCTCCAGCAGGTCGGGCTCGGCGCCGCGCTCGCGCATCGCCAGCGCCGTGGCCACCGCGTGTTCGCGGATCACGTGATGCGCGGTCTCGCGCCCCACGCCGGCGCGTACCGCGGCGATCAACACCTTGGTGGTGGCCAGGAACGGCAGGTAGCGATCCAGCTCGCGGCCGATCACCGCGGGATAGGCGCCGAACTCGTCGAGCACCGTCAGGAAGGTCTCGATCTGCCCATCGATGGCAAAGAAGCTGTCCGGCAACGCTACTCGGCGCACTACCGAGCAGAACACGTCGCCCTCGTTCCACTGCGCCCCCGCCAGTTCGGCTGCCATCGAGGCGTAGCCGCGCAGCACCACCTGCAAGCCGTTGACCCGCTCGCAGCTACGCGTGTTCATCTTGTGCGGCATGGCCGAGGAGCCGACCTGTCCGGGCGCGAATCCCTCGGTCACCAGTTCGTGCCCGGCCATCAGCCGGATGGTGTGGGCCATCGACGACGGTCCCGCGCCCAGCTGCACCAGCGCCGAAACCACGTCGTGGTCCAGCGAACGCGGATACACCTGCCCGACGCTGGTCAATACCGTTGCGAAACCCAAGAATTCGGCTACGCGCCGCTCGAGCTCGGCCAGCTTGGCCGCGTCACCGTCCAGCAGGTCGAGCATGTCCTGCGCGGTGCCCATCGGGCCCTTGATGCCGCGCAGCGGATAGCGGTCGATCAGTTCGCGCAGCCTGGTCAACGCGATCAGCGTTTCCTGGGCCGCCGAGGCGAACCTCTTGCCCAGCGTGGTCGCCTGCGCGGCGACGTTGTGGCTGCGTCCGGCCATCACCAGGTCGCGGTAGGCCACGGCCCGCTCGGCGAGCCGCGCGGCAACGGCCACGCCGTGATCGAAGACCAGCTCCAGCGAGCGCCGAATCTGAAGTTGCTCCACGTTCTCGGTCAGGTCGCGACTGGTCATGCCCTTGTGCACGTGCTCGTGACCGGCCAGCGCATTGAACTCCTCGATCCGCGCCTTGACGTCGTGGCGCAGCACCCGTTCCCGGTCCGCGATGGAGGCCAGGTCCACGTCCTCGAGCACCCGCTCGTAGTCGGAAATGGCGTCGGCAGGCACCGCAACGCCCAGTTCCGCCTGCGCGCGCAGCACCGCGAGCCACAGCCGCCGCTCAGCGACGACCTTGGCCTGCGGCGACCAGATCGCGACCATCTCGGCACTGGCGTACCGGGTGGCCAGCACATTCGGAATGTTCACTTGGTCCTCACGAACACACAGCTTACGGTCGCGCTCGTAGCCTATGCGGATGTACTTCGCCGGCGTCGACCTTGCGTGGGCGGGTCGTAACCCGACCGGCGTCGCGGTCGTGGACTCCGGCGGTGTGCTGGTGAGCGTGTGCGCGGTGCGCGACGACGACGAGATCCTGGCGGCGTTGCACCCCTATGTCTGGGGCGATTGCGTGGTGGCCTTCGATGCGCCGCTGGTGGTGAACAATCCGACCGGCCAGCGCCCGGCCGAGACCGCGCTCAACCGCGATTTCCGCAGGTACGAGGCCGGTGCCCACCCCTGCAACACCGGAAAGCCCGAGTTCGCCGACGGTCCCCGCGCGGGCCGTCTGGCCGCGACGCTGGGGCTCGATCTCGATCCGCGGTCGCCGGCCGCCCGGCGCGCAATCGAGGTCTACCCGCATGCGGCCACCGTCGCCTTGTTCCGCCTGGAGCGCACGCTGAAGTACAAGGCAAAGCCCGGGCGCACCGTCGAGCGACTCAAATCCGAGCTGTTGCTGCTGATGGACGGCGTCGAGCGGCTGGCGCACGCTCCGGTGCCGCTCCACGTGAACGGGCACGAGGGGTGGATCGCGCTGCGCCGGGCCGTCGCGGCCGCGCAGCGCAAAAGCGAGCTGCGCCGCGCCGAAGATCCCGTCGACGCGGTCGTTTGCGCCTACGTGGCGCTGTATGCGCAGCGCAAGCCGAAAGATGTGACGATCTACGGCGACCCCGAAACCGGATACATCGTGACGCCGTCGCTGCCGGTGGATCCGGTGCGCGCGGAGGGCTCGGTCAGATCTGCACGGGCCGCTGATCGATAGGGGCGAGCACCTCGATGAGGTCGACCACCGCACCCTGCGCCGCCGCGCGCGGATCCCGGCCCTCCACCAGGGCCGACACCACCGAGCCGTCGACCGCGCAAATCAGCGTGCACACCAGCTCGATGTGCACCGAGCGACCCGAGCGCTCGATGGCCTCGGCCACCGCCTCCGCGCGCTGGCGCAGGCTGCGACGCATGGTCTCGCGCAACGCGGGCAGACGGATGCACGCGACGTGGCGCTCGTAGCGCGAGATCAGCTGTTCGGTAAGGCCCGGGCCGGACACGTCGCCCACGAGCAGGTCGGCCAGCACCTCGGCGATGGTCTCCGGTCCCCGGCGCCGGCGCGACAAGGCGCCGACGCGCGAACGCAGCTGCGCCACCTCGATCATGGCGATGTGTTCGACGGCGCGTGCGATCAGATCGTCGAGGGAGGAGAAGTAATACGTGGTGGATGCCAACGGCAATCCGGCCCGCCGCGCGACCGCCCGGTGCCGCACCGCTTCGAACCCGCCCTCGGCCAGCAGCTCGGCGGCGGCGCTGACGAGCGCATACCGCCGGCGTTCTCCTTTTGGAGTAACCGCTGCTGTCACGAGTAGCCATCGTGCCAGCCAAAGTGGTACTGCGATGCCATTTCGGCCAAACGGCCAAGGCATAATGGCCCGCATGCCCGACTTGAGCCGACGCGCCCTGCTCGGCCTCGGCGCCAGCGCGGCCGTGGGGGCGGCGGGCGCCTACGCGCTCGACATCCTGTTAGAGCCCCGCACATCTCGCGCCATGCCGGTGTCGGAGACCGGCACCCAGGCGCCGTTGGCGCCGCCGCCGAGCCCGCCTCGCGATCCGGCTCCCCCGGCGGCCGCCGCACCCACCATGGTGACCGGTTCCTTCGTCTCCGCCGCCCGTGGCGGCGTGAACACGAATTGGGCGATCGCGCGTCCGCCGGGCCAGACCAAGCCGCTGCGACCGGTGATCGCGTTGCACGGCAGGGGCAGTGACGCGTCCACGGTGATGGCGGGTGGTGTCGAACACGGTCTCGCACAGGCCGTCGACGCCGGACTACCGCCCTTCGCGGTGGTCGCCGTCGACGGCGGCGGCGGCTATTGGCACAAACGGTCTTCCGGTGAGGACAGCGGCGCCATGGTGCTCGACGAGCTGATCCCGATGCTGGGCAACCAGAACCTGGACACCTCACGGTTGGCGTTCCTGGGTTGGTCGATGGGCGGCTACGGCGCATTGCTGCTTGGCGGCCGGTTGGGACCGGCCCGCACCGCCGCGATCTGCGCCGTGAGCCCGGCGCTGTGGATGTCCTCGGGCGCGGCCGCACCGGGAGCCTTCGACGGCCCGGAGGACTTCGCGGCGAACTCGGTGTTCGGCATGCCGGCGCTGGCCTCGATCCCCATCCGGATCGACTGCGGTGACAGCGACCCGTTTTACAGCGCGACAAAGCAGTTCATTGCGCAACTGCCCAATCCGCCCGCCGGTGGTTTCTCGCCCGGTGGGCACGACGGGGCATTCTGGAGCTCGCAGTTGCCCGCCGAGCTGACCTGGATGGCACCGCTGCTGACGGCGTAACGAGTTACGCTCGCGGAGGTGACGGCACCTTTCGACTGGACCTTCCCGTACGCCTGGCCACGCAAGCCCATAGTGGCGGAAAACGTTGTGTGCACATCGCAACCGCTTGCCGCCCAGGCGGGCCTGCGGATGCTCGCGCAGGGCGGTAGCGCGGTGGATGCGGCCATCGCGACTGCCATCGCCCTGACAATTGTGGAGCCGGTATCGAATGGCATCGGTTCGGACGCCTTCGCGATCGTATGGGACGGCAAGCAACTGCACGGGCTGAACGCTTCGGGTCGCTCGCCCGCGGCGTGGACACCGGAATACTTCGGCGGCAAGGGCGTTCCGATTCTCGGCTGGAATTCGGTGACCGTGCCGGGCGCGGTGTCGGCGTGGACCGAACTGCATGCGAAGTTCGGCAAGCTGGCGTTTGAGCGGCTGTTCGAGCCCGCAATTGCGTACGGCCGCAACGGGTTTCTGGTCTCACCGACGGTCGCAGAACAGTGGGCCGCGCAGGTACCGCTGTTTGAGAAACAGCCCGGCTTTGCCCCTGCGCTCCTGCCCGGCGGGCGAGCGCCCAGACCCGGCGAGCGATTCAGCTGGCCGGATCATGCTGCCACGCTCGAGTCGATCGCCGCGACCAACGGCGAGGCGTTCTACCGTGGCGAACTGGCCGCCGAACTCGAGGCGCACGCGCTGGACAACGGGGGCGCCATGCGGGCAACTGACCTGGCTGCTCACCGTGCCGACTGGGTCGGCACGGTCGACGCCGGCTACCGCGGGTACACGGTGCACGAGATCCCGCCCAACGGGCAGGGGATCGTCGCGCTGATCGCACTGGGCATCCTCGAACATTTCGACATGGCCTCGCTGCCAGTGGATTCCGCCGACAGCGTGCACCTGCAGATCGAAGCGATGAAGCTGGCATTCGCCGACGCCCAAGCGTACGTCTCCGACATCGAGCACATGCCGTTGGCGCCCGAACGTCTGTTGGACAAGGAATATCTCAAGCAGCGCGCGGCACTGATCGACCGCGGACGCGCCAGGCCGGCGTCCGCCGGAACCCCGCCGGGCGGAACCGTCTACCTGACCGCCGCCGACGCCGCAGGGATGATGGTGTCGATGATCCAGTCGAACTACATGGGGTTCGGATCGGGCGTGGTGGTACCGCGCACCGGAATCTCGCTGCAAAACCGCGGCGCGAATTTCGTTGCGGCTCCGGGACACCCGAACACCGTGGGCCCGAACAAACGCCCGTACCACACCATCATCCCGGCATTTGTGACCAAGGACGGCGCCGCGGTGATGAGCTTCGGGGTGATGGGCGGAATGATGCAACCCCAGGGACACGTGCAAGTGATGGTGCGCATCGCCGACCATGGGCAGAACCCGCAGGCGGCGTGCGACGGCCCGCGGTTCCGCTGGGTCGAGGGCATGCAGGTCAGCTGCGAAAAGGGTTTCCCGGATTCGACGTTGAATGAGTTGCGCCGGCGCGGACACGATCTGGTTGCCGTCGACGACTACAACCAATTCGGCAGCTGTCAGGCGATCTGGCGTCTCGAGGGCGGCTACTTCGCGGCCAGCGATCCGCGCCGGGACGGCCAGGCCGCCGCGTTCTAGACGCGGATCCTGCCGTCGGCCGCCAACAGGGCGATGTCGCTGCGGAAATGACTGCCCGGCAGTCGAATTGAACGTACTACCTCGTAGGCCTTCGTCCGCGCGGCCGTCAGGTCTGCACCCGTGCCCACCACCGACAGCACCCGCCCGCCCGACGAGACGACCTCGCCGTCGTCGCGCCGCGCCGTTCCGGCGTGCAGCACCCCGTCGGCTTCCGAGCCGACGATGACGTCACCTACCCGGGGGCGTCCGGGGTAGCTCTCCGCCGCCACCACCACCGTCACGGCGGCACCGTCCTGCCAGCGCAACTCGCCGAAGTCGGCCAGTGTGCCGCTGCCGGCCGCGAACAACAGCTGCCCGAGCGGCGATTCCAGTAACGCCAGCACCGCCTGCGTCTCGGGATCGCCGAAGCGGCAATTGAATTCGACCACCGCCGGTCCGTTCGCCGTGATGGCGAGGCCGGCATACAGCAGTCCGCTGAACGAGCTGCCCCGCGCAACCATCTCGGCCGCAACGGGTTCGACGATGTTGCTGACCACGTCGCGATACATCTCGTCGGGGAGCCACGGCACCGGCGCGTAGGCACCCATCCCGCCGGTATTGGGCCCGCTGTCGCCGTCGCCGACCCGCTTGAAATCCTGTGCGGGCAGCAAAGGCACCACGGTTTCGCCGTCGACCACGCAGAACAGCGACACCTCCGGGCCGTCCAGGAAGGACTCCAACAGAACCGGGTGCCCCGCCTCGAGGAGCCCCGCGGCGTGCGCGCGTGCGAGACCGCGATCCGCGGTCACCACGACCCCCTTACCGGCGGCCAGGCGGTCGTCCTTCACCACCCAGGCCGCGTCCCCCGCCGGGGGGCCGAACCGGTCCAGGGCGGCGTCCAAATGCGCCGGGGTGTCGACGATTTCACTGGTCGCGGTGCGCACCCCCGCCGCGGCCATGACCTCTTTGGCGAACGCCTTGGAGCCTTCGATGCGGGCGGCGTCCTTGCTGGGACCGAAGCAGACGATGCCCGCGGCCCGTACCGCATCGGCGACCCCGAGGACCAGCGGCACCTCGGGTCCGATGACCACCAGGTCGGCACGGACCTCGCGCGCCAGGGCGACCACGTCGTCGGCCGAGGTGATGTCGACCTCGTGCTGGTCGGCCAGCCGCGCTGTGCCGGCGTTGCCCGGAGCGATCGCCAGCCCCGTCACCTCGGGGTCTTTGCGGAGCGCCAGCAGCAACGCATGCTCACGGGCTCCGGAACCAATCACCAGGACGCGCACGACACGTCAGACTAGCCCGGTCAGACGACCCACGCCCACCGTCCCCGGTGGATTCAGACGATTTTCTCCAGCAGCGCCCTGAGGTCGTTGCGCTGAGCGGCGGTGAGGCGTCCGAGGCGCTTGTCGAACTCGTCGGACAGCAGGCTCATGCCCTTCCTGGCGGCCTGGCGTCCGGCCGGGGTGAGCAGCAGCTTGTGGCGACGCAGATCGCACGGGTCGATCTCGCGGCGCACGAACCCCGCGGCCTCGAGCCGCTTCAGGTACAGCGTCACCGTCGCCTTGGGCATGCTCAGCGTCGCGGCCAGTTCGGCCGGATAGGGATGATCGTCGATCTCGGCCAGCAGAAACAGTTCCTTGGACTCGAGGCCCAGCGCGCAGATATCGGCCTCGGCGCACGAGATGACCGACAGCAGCACTCGGTAGTTCAGTGACCAGATCCTGGCCGCATCGACTGCAGACATTCGACTTGCCAGATCGTTCAGCTATGAACTAGTTTTGTTATGAACAACCTCATAACCGAACAATCTACCAGGGAGTGGGCCTCATGCCGCTGGATCAATACGTGACACTCGGGCGATCCGGTCTGCGCGTTAGCCCCCTGTGCCTGGGCGCCATGACGTTCGGCGAAGACCTCGGCTGGGGCACCAGCGTGGAAGAGTCGCAACAAATCATCGACCGCTACCTCGAGCTCGGCGGCAATTTCATCGACACCGCCAACTTCTACACCCGAAGCCACTCCGAGAAGATCATCGGCGACCACATCGGGCGCCACCCCGCGCGCCGCGATCGGCTGGCGATCGCGACCAAGTTCAGCGGCAACCTGTATCCGGGTGATCCCAACGGCGGCGGCTCGGGCCGCAAGTCGTTGATCAACGCCTGCGAAAACTCGTTGCGGCGCTTGCAAACCGACTACATCGACCTGTACTGGCTGCACATCTGGGACTCCAACACCCCCATCGAGGAGACCATGGCGGCGCTCGAGGACCTGGTGCGCGCCGGCAAGGTGCGCTACATCGGCGTCTCGGACACCCCGGCGTGGAAGATCGCCCAGGCCAACCTGATCGCCGGTTTCCGCGGGTGGTCGGCGTTCGTCGGGCTTCAGGTCGAATATTCGCTGCTGGAGCGCGCCATCGAACAGGATTTGGTGCCGATGGCGTCCGAATTCGGCCTCGGCATCACGCCGTGGTCGCCGTTGAAAGGTGGCGTGCTGAGCGGCAAGTACACCCGGGCCAACGGCGGCCAGCGCAACGCGGACCGCGGCGCCATGGTCGACGCCTTTCTCAACGAAAACACCTACGCCGTCATCGACGAGCTCGCGGCCATCGCGAAGGCACACGAGACGAACGTCGCCAGCGTGGCGCTGGCCTGGGTGCGCGCGCAGCGCGCCGTCTCATCGGTCATCATCGGGGCACGCCGGCTCTCCCAGCTCGAGGACAACGTCCGGGCCGTCGACGTGAACCTCGGCGCCGATGAGCTGGAGCGGCTCGACACGCTGACCAAACCGAGGTTCGGCTTCCCCCACAACATGTTGGAGATGGCCCCCGGCATCATGAACGGCGGAACAACGGTCAACGGGACTTCCGCGCCGATCTCCGAATACGTGATGCCCGAAGGCATTCAGCCGTATTGATACGGCGGGTCACTCTCAGTCACCCCTGTGCATCTTCACCGCGGCGTCCACATTGGCCTTCTTGTCCTCTCCAGATCCCTTCTCCGCGGCCTTCTTGCGTTTGGCAACGACGGCGTCGACCGCGCCGTTGAGCGCCGAACCCAGCGGGAAGCCCAGGTAGTGGGTGAGGAAGACGGCCATTTCCTTCAGTTCGGTCTCAGTGAGTTCACCGTTGAGAAGGGCTGCGTTGATTTGGATTTCGGCCAGGTCACGGTTTCCGATCGCGGTCACCGCCGTCAGCGTCATGATGCGCTTGTCGCGCATCGACAATCCCGGTCGCGTCCAGATGCTGCCGAACAGGTGGTCGACGGTCAGGTCGAAGTACGCGTCGCCTTCGATGTTGGGCATCTCCCAGCCGTACACCTCGTTCATCTTCGCGAGGCCCTTGCTGCGCAGCTCGTCCATTACGCCTCTTTCTCTGTGTGCGGTACTCCGAGGCCTGCGGCCAGCCGCTGAAAGGCCAGCTGGGCAAACGGCAGATCGACCGAGACCGCCTCGCCGAGAGCCAACGCCAGGCTCAGGTCCTTCTCCCCCAGGCCGCGGGCATGCACAAAAGACTGGTACAGGAAGTTCTCCGGCTCAATGTCTTTCATGTTGTCACGGACCATGATCGCCCCCGGGCCCCCGGTGAGGGCGTCGGTGTGACGGACCACCCGACCCAATGCCTGCAGGTCGAGTCCGGCCGCCTCGGCGAGTTTCATGGCCTCGCACGCAACGGCGTACGAGGTGAACGTCAACATGTTGCGGGCCAGCTTCATTCGCGTCCCGGCACCCGGATCGCCGGCGTGGATGACCATCGCGGCCCAGTGCTTGAAGGCCGGCTTGATCCGCTCGTACACGTCGCGCTCGGCGCCCACCATCGTGGCGAGCTCACCCTTCGCTGCCGCGGCGGCCCCACCGCTCACCGGCGCGTCGACGATGTGCATGCCGTTGGGCTTGTGCTCGGCCGCGAGGTCGACCGCGGTGGTGTCGCTGATGGTCGAGTGGATCGCGATGACGGTGCCGGGTTTCGCGTGGGCCGCCAGCTCGCCGACCACCTCACGCACCTGGGCGTCGTTGAGGACGGTGATGTGGATGATGTCGGCGGCGGCGACGTCGACGACGCTGTCGGCCAGGGCGGCGCCCCTTTCGGCCAGCGGGGTCATCGCCTCGGTCCTGATGTCGTAAACCGTTATCCCGCCGGGCCATTCGGTCATCTTTGTGGCCATCGGCGCGCCCATGTTGCCCAGGCCGATGTAGCCGAGCTTCGCGTGATCGCTCATGATCGAATTATCTGTCCGCCGTCAACATTGAAGATCTGCCCGGTGATCCACGATGCCTCGTCGGAGAGCAGGAACAGACACATGCCGACCAGATCCGCAGGCGTGCCCATGCGCGACAGCGGCAGACCCTTGACGATGTCGTCGACCATCTCCTTGGGCGTGGTGGTCCGGTTGGCCTCGGTGTCGATGGGGCCCGGAGCGATCGCGTTGATCCGGATCTTCTGGCCACCCAGTTCGCGGGAGAGCTGCTGGGTCAGGCCGTTGAGCCCGACCTTGGCCAGGCCGTAGTAGTTCGCGTAAAGCCAGGCGGCGGTGGATGATTGGTTGACGATCGCCCCGCCGCCACGCTTGGCCATCTTCTTGTACACCGCGCGGGTGCACCACAGCGCCCCGTCGAGGTTCACGCTCATGAACCTGCGGTAGTACTCCGGGTCGATGGTGAGCAGGAAGTCCAGCTTCATGCCGCCGAAGATCGCGGCGTTGTTGACCAGGTAGTCGATGCCGCCGAATTCGGCCAGCGTGCGGTCGGCCATTTCCTTGGCCGACGCGGGGTCGGATACATCGACCGGAATGCTGATGGCGGTTCCGCCGTCGGCGACGATTTGCTTGGCGACCGCGTCGGCGGCCTCGACGTTGATGTCGGCGACCACCACCGCCGCGCCCTCGCGGGCCAGCGCCTCGGCGTATGCCTGCCCGATGCCGCCACCGGATCCGGTGACGATGCCGACTTTATTCTCGAATCGCATGGTTTCCTCTCGGTCGCCTGATTGGCGCGGTCACTGCACGGCTGTGGCAATGGTTTTGACTTCCAGGTACTCCTCGAAGCCGGCCAGGCCCATTTCTCGCCCGTTCCCGGACTGTTTGTATCCGCCGAACGGCGCGTCGGCGGAATACCAGACGCCGCCGTTGACATTGACGGTTCCCACCCGCATCCGCGCGGCGAAGTTGGCCGCACGTTCGGGGTCGGCACCGAACACGGTGCCCGACAAGCCATATGGCGAGTCGTTGGCGATGCGCAGTGCGTCCTCTTCGCCGTCGTAGGCGATCACGGTGAGCACCGGCCCGAAGATCTCCTCCCGGGCGGGACGCGCGTCGTTGGTCAGACCCGCGATCACGGTGGGCTCGATGAAGAACCCGCGGTCCTTGTCCGCCGGCCGGCCGCCGCCGCAGGCGAACGTTCCGCCCTCGGCGATCGCCAGGTCGAGATAGCTCTGCACGCGGTCCCGTTGCCGCGCGGAAATCACCGGGCCGCACACGGTTCCGGAGTCGTCGGGGTCGCCGGGCTTGATCGAGCCCATGGTTCCCGCCGCGATGGCGACAGCCTCGTCGTAGCGGGCCCGCGGCACCACCAGCCGGGTCGTGATGGCGCAGCCCTGCCCGGCGTGCATGGCCGCGGTGAACGCCGACATCGAACACGCCCCGCCCAGGTCCGCGTCGTCGAGAACGACGAACGCCGACTTGCCGCCCAGTTCCAGGAACACTCGCTTGATGGTCGCGGCGGCGTCAGCCATGACGCTGCGCCCCGTCGCGGTCGACCCGGTGAACGAAACCATGTCCACCCGAGGGTCTTTGGAGAGCAGCGCCCCCATCCGGTGGTCGTTCGAAGTGATGATGTTGACGACACCGGGCGGGAAGTCGGTGTGCTCGGCGATGATTTCGCCGAGCACGGCGGCGCACCAGGGCGTGTCCGGTGCGGGCTTCAACACCACCGTGTTGCCGGCGGCCAGCGCGGGCCCCAGCTTGGCGAGGTTGATCTGGTGCGGGAAGTTCCACGGGGTGATCGCACCGACGACGCCGACGGCTTCGCGCGCGATCGTGCGCCGGGTCGGGATGCCCATCGGCGAAGCCTGGCCGAGGTCCCGATTCCACTCGTAGGCCTCGGCGGTGTCGGCGGCGAAGCTCAGGTCGCCGACCGGTCCCTCCAATTGCGCGGCCGAGGTGAGCATCCGCGGGGCGCCAACCTCGGCGATCGTGATGTCGCGCAGTTCCTCGATGTGGTCGCGCATCGCGTCGCGCAGCTGCCGTATGCAATGCACCCGCAATTCGGTGTCACGGGACCAGTCCGTCTCGTCGAAGGCGCGCCGCGCGGCGTCGATGGCGCGGTCCATGTCGGTGGCGTTGGCGTTGGCGGCGACGCCCAGCACCTCCTCGGTCGCCGGGTTCACCGTAGGGAAGTTGCCGGCGCTACCGGCCGACAGCCTGCCGTCGATGAACAGTTCACTCACGCCGTCGGCCAACAAGGCCATGTCCCGCTCCCGTCTGCGCGCGGCAACCGCCACGCCATCTAGTGGACAGCTGTCCGATATTGTCCGATCGAACCATAGTCGTCGGCTAGCCGAAGGTGCAAGAGCCTATCTGGGATGTTGCCCGCCACACGGCGCAGAACGCCGATAAGCTGCGATTTTGCCGACCGGGCTTGCTTCTCCCCGTTTTGGTCCACTAGCTTGGACATGTGTCCAGCGACGCACTGGTGACTATCACATCCGACGGCGACCGCCAGACCGGTCAGCCGCCGCGCAACCGTCGTCAGGAGGAGACCTTCCGCAAGGTGCTGGCAGCCGGCATCGAAACCCTGCGGGAAAAGTCGTACGCCGACCTGACGGTCCGCGCCGTAGCCGCCCGCGCCAAGGTCGCCCCGGCAACCGCGTACACCTACTTCTCATCGAAGAATCACCTGATCGCCGAGGTCTATCTGGACCTGGTGCGGCGGGTTCCGTTCTTCACCGACGTCAACGACCCGATGCCGGTCCGGGTGGACAAGGTGCTGCGTCACCTGGCGCTGGTGGTCGCCGACGAGCCGGAGGTTGGCGCCGCGTGCACGACGGCATTGCTCGGCGGCGGCACCGATCCGGCCGTTGGCGCCGTGCGCGATCGTATCGGCGCGGAGATCCACCGCCGCATCGCGACGGCGATCGGACCCGGAGCCGACCCCAATACGGTGGCCGCGCTCGAGATGGCGTTCTTCGGCGCATTGGTACAGGCCGCCAGCGGCCAGTTCACCTATCACCAGATCGCCGACCGATTGGCCTATGTAGTGAGCCTGATCCTGCCCGGGACGACAAGCCAGGAGACACGAACGTAAATGACCGTCCATGTGGGCGACCACGAGCTGGTCCTCGATCCCTACGACTACGACTTCCACGAAGATCCGTACCCGTATTACCGGCGGCTGCGCGACGAGGCCCCGCTGTATCGCAATGACGAGCTGAAGTTCTGGGCGCTGTCGCGGCACCAGGACGTGCTACAGGGATTCCGCAACAGCACAACGCTTTCCAACAAGTACGGCGTCTCGCTGGACCCCGCGTCCCGAGGCCCGCACGCCAGCAAGACGATGTCGTTCCTGGCGATGGACGACCCCGCCCACCTGCGGCTGCGGACGCTGGTCTCAAAAGGCTTCACCCCGCGCCGGATTCGCGAACTCGAGCCCCGGGTCACCGAGATCGCGACCCGGCATCTCGACACGATGCTGGCCAAGGCCGAAGACGGTGCGGTCGACTACGTCGACGAGTTCGCCGGCAAGCTGCCGATGGACGTCATCTCCGAGTTGATGGGAGTCCCCGAGCCGGATCGCGATCAGGTTCGGGCCTGGGCCGACGGGGTGATGCACCGCGAGGAAGGTGTCACCGACGTGCCGCCGGAGGCGGTGGAGGCCTCGCTCAACCTGATCGTCTACTACCAGCAGATGGTGGCCGAGCGGCGCGAGAAGCTGACCGACGACCTGACCTCGGCGCTGCTGGAGGCCGAGATCGACGGTGACCGGCTCACCGACGACGAGGTGCTCGGCTTCATGTTCCTGATGGTGATCGCCGGCAACGAGACCACCACCAAACTGCTTGCCAACGCCGCATTTTGGGGCCACAAGAGCCCGGACCAACTGACGCCGGTCTACGAGGATCTGTCGCGGGTGCCGCTGTGGGTCGAGGAGACCCTGCGCTACGACACCTCCAGCCAGATCCTGGCTCGTACCGTGTCCGGTGAGCTCACCCTCTACGACACCACCATCCCCGAGGGCGACGTACTGCTGCTGTTGCCCGGTTCCGGCCATCGGGACGAGCGGGTCTTCGACCACCCTGACGACTACCTGATCGGGCGCGAAATCGGGCCCAAACTATTGAGTTTCGGTAGTGGCGCACACTTCTGCCTGGGCGCGCATCTGGCGCGGATGGAAGCCCGGGTCGCGCTCACCGAGTTGTTCAAGCGAATCCGCGGATACGAGGTGGACGAGGCCAACGCCGTCCGCGTCCACTCGAGCAATGTCCGCGGATTCGCTCACCTACCGATGAGCGTGGAGGTCCGCTGAATGCCCCGGTTTGAACCCTTGCCCGAACGCCGGCCCGCCATCGTGGCCGGTGCTTCCTCCGGCATCGGAGAGGCCACCGCCATCGAGCTCGCGACGCACGGCTTCCCCGTCGCCCTGGGTGCGCGCCGCGTCGAAAAGCTCGACGACATCGTCGGCAAGATCAACGCCAACGGCGGCGAAGCGGTCGGCTTCCACCTGGATGTGACCGATCCGAACTCGGTGAAATCCTTTGTCGCACAGTCGACCGATGCCCTCGGCGACATCGAGGTGCTGGTGGCCGGGGCCGGCGACACCTACTTCGGCAAGCTCGCCGAAATCGCAGGCGACGAGTTCGAGTCGCAGCTGCAGATCCACCTCGTCGGCGCCTTCCGCCTGGCCTCAGCCGTCCTTCCGGGCATGCTCGACCGCCAACGCGGCGACCTGATCTTCGTCGGTTCCGACGTCGCCCTGCGGCAGCGCCCACACATGGGCGCCTACGGCGCGGCCAAGGCCGCGCTGGTCGCGATGGTCACCAACTTCCAGATGGAGCTCGAGGGCACCGGCGTGCGGGCCTCGATCGTGCACCCCGGCCCGACGAAGACCTCGATGGGCTGGGGCCTGCCTGCCGAGAAGATCGGCCCCGCGCTGGAGGATTGGGCCAAGTGGGGCCAGGCGCGCCACGACTACTTCCTAAGGGCGGCGGACTTGGCGCGAGCGATCACGTTCGTCGCGGAGACACCGCGCGGCGGCTTCATCGCCAACATGGAGCTTCAGCCCGAAGCCCCGTTGGCCGACAACAAAGATCGCCAGAAACTCGCGCTGGGCGAAGAGGGGATGCCGTCATGACGACCACAACTGTGGTGCCCCGGGTTTCCGGCGGCGAGGAAGAACACGGTCACCTCGAGGAATTCCGCACCGACCCAATCGGTTTGATGCAGCGCGTCCGCGACGAGTGTGGCGACGTCGGGTGGTTCCAGCTGGTCGACAAGCACGTCATCCTGCTCTCCGGCGCGGGTGCCAACGAGTTCTTCTTCCGGTCCGCCGACGAAGACCTGGACCAAGCAGCGGCGTACCCGTTCATGGCGCCGATCTTCGGCAAGGGCGTGGTGTTCGACGCCAGCCCGGAGCGGCGCAAGGAGATGCTGCACAACTCGGCGCTGCGCGGCGAGCAGATGAAGGGCCACGCCGCGACCATCGAAGCTCAGGTGAAGGGGATGATCGCCGACTGGGGCGACGAGGGCGAGATCGAGCTGCTCGACTTCTTCTCCGAGCTGACCATCTACACCTCGACGGCCTGCCTGATCGGCGTGAAATTCCGCAACCAGCTCGACCACCGATTCGCCGAGTATTACCACGAGCTCGAGCGCGGCACCGACCCGTTGTGTTACGTCGATCCCTACCTGCCGATCGAGAGTTTTCGGCGTCGCGACGAGGCGCGCGTGAAACTCGTTGCGCTGGTGCAGGAAATCATGAACGAGCGGCTATCCAACCCGCCCCAGGATAAAAGCGACCGTGACATGCTCGACGTGCTCGTGTCCATCAACGACGAGGACGGCAACCCGCGGTTCTCCGCCGACGAGGTCACCGGCATGTTCATCTCGCTGATGTTCGCCGGGCACCACACCAGTTCGGGGACCTCGGCGTGGACTTTGATCGAGCTGATCCGCCATCCCGAGGTTTACGCCGAGGTGCTGGCCGAGCTCGAGGAGCTCTACGCCGATGGCCAGGAGGTGAGTTTCCATGCGCTGCGGTCGATTCCGAAGCTGGACAACGTGGTCAAGGAAACCCTGCGGCTGCATCCGCCGCTGATCATCCTGATGCGGGTCGCCAAGGGCGAGTTCGAGGTCGAGGGTTTTCCGATTCACGACGGCGACTACGTAGCGGCATCCCCGGCGATCTCGAACCGCATCCCGGCGGACTTCCCCGACCCCGACGCGTTCAAGCCGGACCGCTACAACAAGCCCGAGCAGGCCGACATCGTGAACCGGTGGACTTGGATTCCGTTCGGGGCGGGCCGGCACCGCTGCGTCGGCGCCGCGTTCGCCCAGATGCAGATCAAGGCGATCTTCTCGGTCCTGTTGCGCGAGTACGACTTCGAGATGGCGCAGCCGGCGGACAGCTATCACAACGACCACTCCAAGATGGTGGTGCAGCTCGCCCGGCCGGCGAAGGTGCGCTACCGCAAGCGCAGCGCGTAAGGAGTAAGTCCGATGGGCGGATTCAGGATCGAAGCGGATCTGGATTTGTGTCAGGGCCACGCCATGTGCGAATTGGAGGCGCCGGACTACTTCCGGGTGCCCAAGCGGGGCAAGGTCGAAATCGTCGACCCCGAACCGCCCGAGGACGCCCGCGACGAAGTCGAGCGCGCGGTCGAAATGTGCCCAACGCAAGCACTATTCATCAAAGAGAAGGAAGATTAGGACAATGGCGTCACACTCGCGCGAAGATCTCGAGGCATGGGTCGACCGCTGGCTCCAGGCCAACCAGGACTGCGAGAAGGCCGGTGACTGGCGACCGTTGGCGGACTTCTACACCCAAGACGCCACCTACGGCTGGAACATCGGCCCCAAGGAAGACGTGATGTGCGTGGGCGTCGACGAGATCCGCGACGTCGCCCTGGGCCTGGAGATGGAGGGCCTGGAGAACTGGGTGTACGAGTACCAGAAGGTGCTCATCGACGAAAAGCAGGGCGAGATCGTCGGCTTCTGGAAACAGATCGTCAACAAGGCCGACGGCACCCAGGACGAGATCTACGGCATCGGCGGCAGCTGGTTTCGCCTCAACGGCGACCAGCTCATCGAGTGGCAGCGCGACTTCTTCGACTTCGGTCACGTCGCGTACATGTTCGGCAAACTCATCGAGTCCGGGGACCTGAGCGCCGGCATGCAGAGGCGCATCGAGCGCAGCCTCGCCGGCGAAAAGCTGCCCGGCTACTACCCGCTTGGCGAGGCGCCCGTCCCGATTTGGTGACCGCTGAGCTCGTGGCGGCGCCCGCGGGAGCCAACCAAGCATTTGATTTGTTGCACGCGCTATGCTGACGCGACAAGGGTGCCTGTGGCACTCGTCACTCAGCTGGCCGGCATGAAGGGGCCGGTCAGCTCTGATCGATTCAAAGGCGAAATGGGGTCAGGACCATCGTGAAGACAAAAGGCGCACTGATCTGGGAGTTCAACCAACCCTGGTCTATCGAGGAAATCGAGATCGGCGACCCGCAAGCGCATGAGGTCAAGATCCAGATGGAAGCGGCGGGCATGTGCCACTCCGACCATCACCTGGTCACCGGGGGCATCCCGATGGCCGGTTTCCCGGTGCTGGGCGGCCACGAGGGCGCGGGCATCGTCACCGAGGTCGGTCCGGGCGTGGAAGACATCGCCCCGGGTGACCACGTGGTGCTGTCGTTCATCCCGTCGTGTGGTCAGTGTCCGACCTGTCAGGCGGGCATGCGTAACCTGTGCGACCTGGGCGCCGGCCTGCTGGGCGGCGCCGCCGTGTCCGACGGCACCTTCCGCATCCAGGCCCGCGGCGAGAACGTCTACCCCATGACGCTGCTGGGCACGTTCTCCCCCTACATGGTTGTGCACCGCAGCTCGGTGGTGAAGATCGACCCGTCCGTGCCGTTCGAGGTTGCCGCGCTGGTCGGTTGCGGCGTCACCACCGGCTACGGTTCGTCGGTCCGCACCGCCGACATCCGCCCGGGACAGGACGTCGCCATCGTCGGCGTCGGCGGGGTCGGCATGGCCGCGCTGCAGGGCGCCGTCAACGCCGGCGCCCGCTACATCTTCGCGATCGACCCCGTCGAGTGGAAGCGCGACCAGGCGCTCAAGTTCGGCGCCACCCACGTCTACCCGGACATCATGGCCGCGATGGCGGGCATGGCCGAGGTCACCTACGGCCTGATGGCCCACAAGGTCGTGGTCACCGTGGGCGAGCTGCAGGGCGCCGATATCGACAACTACCTGAACATCACCCAAAAGGGCGGCACCTGCGTGCTGACGGCCATCGGCAGCCTGCTGGACACCAATGTCACCTTGAACCTGGCGATGCTGACGCTGATGCAGAAGAACCTGCAGGGCACCATCTTCGGTGGTGGCAACCCGCAGTACGACATCCCGCAGCTGCTGTCGATGTACAAGGCCGGCAAGCTGAACCTGGACGACATGATCACCCGCCAGTACAAGCTGGAACAGATCAACGATGGCTACCAGGACATGCTGGACGGCAAGAACATTCGCGGCGTCATCCGGTTCACCGACGCCGACCGGTAGGCCGGCGGCGAAGAAAATGACCGAAACCGCTGAGGCCCAGGCATTTCCGGCCCTCGCCGCGTCGCAGTCGTCGTGGCGGTGCGTTCAGGCGCATGACCGGGAGGGCTGGCTGGCGCTGATGTCCGACGACGTCGTCATCGAGGATCCGATCGGCAAGTCCGTCACCAACCCGGACGGAACGGGGGTCCGGGGCAAGGAGGCCGTCGGCGCGTTCTTCGACACCAACATCGCGGCCAACCAACTCTCCATCACCTGCGAGGAGACCTTCCCGTCGAGTTCGCCCGACGAGATCGCCCACATCCTGGTGCTCAACAGCAAGTTCGAGGGCGGCTTCACCAGCTCGGTGCGCGGCGTGTTCACCTACAAGGTCGATGACGCGGGCCTGATCACCAACATGCGCGGGTACTGGAACCTCGACATGATGCAGTTCGGCAAACAGGACTGAGCCGGCCCTTCGACCGACGGCGATCTTCTTAGCGGCGCGTGAAGATCAGATGCACGACGCCGCTGGGGCTGCTCACCGACTCCACGTCGAATCGCTGTTCGAGGCTTTCGAGCCCCGCCCACAACGACTCGCCGAGCCCCAAGACGATCGGCACCACCGCGATATGCAGGTGGTCGACGAGATCGGCTTCGAGGAACTGGCGGACGCTCGACGGTCCCCCGCCCAGGCGAATGTCGCTGTCGCCGGCGGCTTTTCGGGCTATCTGCAGGGCTTCGACGGGGCTTGCGTCGATGAAGTGGAAAGTGGTGCCACCGTCCATCTCGATCGGGGGTCGTGGGTGGTGCGTGAGCACGAAGACCGGTGTGTGAAACGGCGGCTCGGCGCCCCACCAGCCCTGCCATTCCTCACCGCCGTCTTGGCCGGCCCATGGTCCGCGCTGCGGACCGAACTTGTTGCGTCCCATGATTTCGGCGCCGATGCCCGGCGCCCATTGGCTGGCCAAGGCGTCATCGATGCCGGTGGCCCCGCCCGACTCGCCGTGCATGGCGCGGAACGTCCGCGTCGCGAAGAACCACTCGTGCAGCCGTCCGCCGGCGTGCCCGAACGGCGCGTCCATGCTTTGGCCGACACCGGTGCCGAAGCCGTCGAGGGACACCGAGAAGTTGTGCACGCGCACTCGTGACATGGGGAGGTCTCCTGAATCCATCCGCGTTGTAAGGCGTCGCAGGATTGACCCGCGAACGCGGCCGAACTCATCGGTGCGTCGCCGAGATTGCCTTGGCGGCTCGGGGCGCGAGCTCGACCAGGACCGCTGCCGCAATGTCGACACCCCTATGCTGGGGCCCATGGCGTCGATCTTCACCAAGATCATCAACCGTGAACTCCCCGGCCGTTTCGTCTACGAGGACGACGACGTCGTCGCGTTCCTGACGATCGAGCCGATGACGCAGGGGCACACGCTCGTCGTGCCGCGCGCCGAGATCGACAACTGGCAGGACGTCGACGGGTCGGCCTTCGCCCGGGTCATGTCCGTGAGCCAGTTGATCGGCAAGGCCGTGTGCAAGGCCTTTCGAACCGAGCGTTCCGGCCTGATCATCGCCGGGCTAGAAGTGCCGCACCTGCACGTGCACGTCTTCCCCACCCGCAGCCTGAGCGACTTCGGCTTCGCAGGAGTCGACCGCAACCCGTCAGCGGAATCGCTGGACGACGCCCAGGCCAGGATCAAGGCGGCGCTGGCTCAGTTGGCGTGAACCGGCTCGTGCGCCGTCACGTCACTGATGCGAGGCAGCGTCACCCGGAACCGGCAGCCCTCTCCGGGCGCGGTGGTCACGCTGACGACACCGCCGTGCGCGCGCACCAACGACTCGACGATGGATAGGCCCAGACCGGTGCCGCCGCTGGCCCTAGCCCGCGACGAGTCGGTCCGATAGAACCGCTCGAACACGCGCGACGCGTCCTCCTGGTTCATGCCGGGACCCTGGTCGGCCACTTCGAGCACCGCGTTGTCGCCGTCGGTGCCCACCCGCACGGTGACGTCGGCGGTTTCCGGCGTGTGCTGCAAAGCGTTGGCGACGAGGTTGCTCAGCACCTGGCGGATCCGCGCTTCGTCACCCAGGACCTCCGGGGTGCCGGGGCCGTCGAGAACCTCCATGGTGATGGTGCGCCCGGGGTCCATCGCCTGCCCGTCGTGCACGGCATCGCTGGCCAGCGCCAGCAGGTCCACCCGATGGTTTTCCAGGGGGCGCTGCACATCGAGGCGGGCCAGTAGCAGCAAGTCGTCGACCAGCAGGCCCATCCGCGACGCCTCGCTTTCGATTCGCGACATCAGCATCGCCACGTCGCGCGCGGCGCCCTGGCGATACAGCTCGGCGAAACCGCGGATGGTGGTTAGCGGGGTGCGCAGTTCGTGGCTGGCGTCGGTGATGAACCGCCGCATCCGGTCCTCGGAGCCGCGGGCCTTGTCCGCGGAGGACTCCGAGGACGCCAGCGCTTGCTGAATCTGCGCGAGCATCCCGTTGAGCGCCTGGGACAGCCGGCCCACCTCGGTCCGCGGATCTCGTTCTGGCACACGGCGATCCAGCTGGCCTGACGCGATTGCCGCGGCCGTCTGCTCGACCTCGACGAGCGGCCGCAGGCTGCGCTGCACCACCGCGAAGCTGGCGATTCCGACGACGGCAAGCACCGCCACCCCGATGCCCATCTGCAACCAGACCAACGAAGTGAGCGTGTGCTGGACGTCCGACAAGTCGATCGCGACCGTGGTAAGCCCGTGCGGACCGTGCACCGAGACCGCCCGCCACTGAATGTCCGAGCCGTTCACCGAGGGCAGCGTCGTCGGGTTGGGACCCACGTCGTTGTCGGGCGGTAGCGCCGGTTCGGCGTTGCGGTCGTTGATGGCGGTGAACGGGGTGCCGTCGGTGCTGACGCCGCGCACGTAGAACTTCGACGGCGGCCGGCCCGGGTCGGGACCATTGAAGGGCGGCGGCGATTGCCGCCGCGGGGCCTGCGCCCAGCCGCGGGACGCGTCGAGCAGCGTGGAGTCGATGCGGCTGACCAGGCTGTGCCGCAGGATAGACGTCACCGCGACACCGGAAACGGCGAGGCCGCAGGCGACCAGGGCCAGGGTGGCGGCGACGAGCCCTATCCGCAGGGGCAGTCCACGTCGAGGCTTGGTGACCATCTACCTACTTCTTCGCTACCGCTGCTCACCGCGGTTCTCGCAGCACATAACCCACTCCGCGCAGCGTGTGCAGCAGCCGCTTCTCGCCCGTATCGATCTTGCGACGCAGATACGACACGTAGGACTCGACGACATTGACGTCACCTCCGAAGTCGTAGCGCCACACGTGGTCGAGGATCTTCGGTTTGCTCAACACCGTGCCGGCATTGATCACAAAGTAACGCAGCAGCGTGAATTCGGTAGGCGACAGCGATACCGGCTGACCGGCCTTCCACACCTCGTGGGTCTCCTCGTCGAGCTCGATGTCGGCGAAAGTGAGGCGCGCGCTGCGCGGTTCGGCCCCCGCTTTGCCGGCACGGCGAAGGATGACCCGCAAGCGGGCGACGACCTCCTCGAGACTGAACGGCTTCGTCACATAGTCGTCGCCACCCAGCGTCAGGCCGGCGATCTTGTCCTGCAGTGAATCCCGGGCGGTCAGAAAGAGGGCGGGGGCGTCGATGCCGTCGGCGCGCAGCCGCCGCAGCACCCCGAACCCGTCCATGCCCGGCATCATCACGTCGAGGATCACGGCGTCGGGACGCGCCTCGCGCGCCCGATCCAGCGCCTGGGCGCCGTTGGTGGCCGTATACACCTCGAACCCCTGGAATTTCAGACTCACCGACAGCAGCTCGACGATGTTGGCTTCGTCGTCGACCACGAGGACCCGAGCCTCGGATTTCGAGTCGTTGGGGGTTGCCGATGTCATGCCCATGTCCCTTACTTGAACGTTTGCTATGTGAAGGTTGTGCGCTTCCTGAAAGCTCAGTGCCAACAAACTGATAGTAGTCTGCCAGGGATCATCGCATTGCCTTGGGACATAAAGGTCTTGCCCGGTGTGCGTCGTGAATAGACTCTTGGAATGAACCTCACCAGAAGCATCGTGTCGGCTGCGACCGCGCCCGCCCGGGTGGGTCTGGCCGCCGCGGATGCGGGTCTGAGCGTGGCGAGCGCGGCCGTCGGCGTGGCAAAGCGGGCTGTGGGTGAGAGCGGGGCCGCCGGCACCACCGCAATGACGTCGATGCTGGGGATCGACGACGCGATCGTCCGGGCCAATCGGCTGGCCCGACTGCTCGACGACGACGCCCCGCTGGGCCGGGCCGTCGCCCCGGACGGTCCGATCGATCGCCTGCTGCGCCCCGGCGGGGTGGTCGACATGCTGACGTCGGAGGGCGGGCTGCTGGACCGCCTGACCGCCGAGGGCGGCGCCCTGCAGCGCACCCTGCAGCCGGGTGGGCTGGCCGATCAGCTCGTCGCCGAAGACGGTCTGATCGAACGGCTGCTGGCCGAGGACGGCCTCGCCGACCGGCTACTGAGCGAGGGCGGGCTGATCGACAAGCTGACGGCGAAGAACGGGCCGCTCGATCAGCTCGCCGACGTCGCCGACACCCTGGCTCGACTGACACCCGGGATGGAGGCCCTCGAACCCGCCATCGCCACCCTGCAAGACGCCGTCATCGCGCTCACCATGGTGGTCAACCCGCTGAGCAACATCGCCGACCGGATTCCGCTGCCCGGGCGGCGGCGCCCGTCGTCGCGGGCGGTGCGCTCCGCGGGCGTGATCGACAGCGACCGGTGACCGATTAGGCTGGGTCCGGTTCTAACCCCGCCTCCTTAGCTCAGTGGTAGAGCACTCGCCTTGTAAGCGAGCGGTCGTCAGTTCAATCCTGACAGGGGGCTCCGCGCAGTTGGCCGGGTCGCGCACCGGTTCAGGCTGTGATTGCTGATGGCCTCGCGCAACCTGACTGCGCGAAGGGGTCTTGGAGCGGCGGCCCAGCCAATGCTCTTGTGCCCGTTGGCTTTAGCTAGAGTTCGCCGGCGTCGTAGGCTTTCTTGACTTCCGCCGCATGCGCCACCTGCTGCGCACTGTAGCCGATGAGCAGCGCCACCCCACACACCAGCACGGCCACCCCGGCCAGCCACTGCAGACCGTAGGTGTAGCCATGGTCCAGCGCGTGCAACTGGGCGGCGTTCATGGACTTTGCCGGCCCGGTGGTGCCGCCGAGTTGCAGCGTGCGCCAGGTGATCACGCCCTGGATCACGGCCAACACCACCGGCCCGCCGAGGCGGGAGAGCATGAGCGAAATCGCGGATATAGGCCCAATCTGGTCCAGTCCGACGCTGGCGATCAGCGAAAGCGCGAGCGGCACATTGATCACGCCGATACCGATGCCGGAGACGACGAGCGGCACCACAAGGTTCGGGAAGTACGGTATGCCCCGGTGCAGCGTCGAGGCGTAAAGCACCGCCCCCAGCACGAGCAGGCCGCCGATGATCACCACCACCCGCGGCGGCAACGACATGACCAACCGCGACGCGGCGCCGGCCCCAATGCCCACGGCGACGGCGAACGGGATGAACGCCACGCCCGCGCGCAGCGTGCTGTAGCCCATGATGTCCTGCACGTACACGCCGATCAGCAGGGTGAGGGTGAACATGACCCCACCGGCCAGAAACATGGCCGCGAACATAGCCAGCCGGTTGCGATCGAGGAACAAGCCAAACGGCACGACCGGGTTCTCTGCCCTGCGCTCCACCACCACGAACGCCAGGAAAGCGCCCAGTGCCACCACGCCCGAACCGATCGTGACCGGCGACAGCCACCCTTTCTCCGGCCCCATCGAAAAGCCGAGCACCGCCGCGGTGAAGACCAACGTTGCCAAACCTGCCCCAGTCGCGTCGAGCTTTGTGCGCTCCTTTTGCGTTTCCCGCAGCGAGGCGTAGGCCAGATACAGCACCACCACTCCGATCGGCACGTTCACCAAAAACACCAACCGCCACGACACCTCGGTGAGCAAGCCGCCCACCACCAGGCCCAGCACGGAGCTGAGGCCGCCGATCGCGCCCAATACCGCCATCGCAGCATTGCGCAGCGGCCCCTTTGCGAAAGTCGTTGCCACCAGCGCCATACCGGTCGGTGCGATGATCGCGGCGGACACACCCTGCAGCAGCCGCGCCAAAACGAGAACGCCCCCGTTCCAGGCGACGCCGCATATCGCCGAGACGACGGTGAACAGCGCGACGCCGACGATGAAGGCGCGCTTGCGCCCGATGGTGTCACCGAGACGACCGCCCAGCAGTACCAGCCCGCCAAAGGTCAGCACGTACCCGGTGATGACCCAGCTCCGTCCGGCATCAGACAGACCCAGGTCATTCTGGATCCTGGGAAGAGCGACGACCGCGATCATCCCGTCCATCGTGGCCATCAGCTGCATCCCGCCGATCGCGATAACTGCTGCGACGAACCAGCGAGGCGGGAGCTTTGTCGGCAAGTCTTTGTTGGTACGGCCTGGGGTGGTCGGTTTGACGGGCATCGGACTCGTTTCGTGCGTTGTGTCGTCCAGTGATGTACTGCCACTCCGCAAGAGCGAGAGTCGGCTTAGCGGGCACCCTACGGAATCTGAAGAGTTGTTATCCGGGAAACTGATCAGATAAACATGCTGGGTCACCGAGTAAGCCCCGAATAACGCTCAATGCGCGTGGGCAGGCAATCCGGGGGCAAGTTAGGCAGCAAGCTGACCATCGGAGTCGACTGGGCGCCGTACGCGCGCCAAGCCCTCCAGGATTGCGCCAATAAGTACGCAGTCGGCCCCGCTAATTAGGCGTGCGTCAAATATGTCGGAAGTGTGTGCCCACAGCGACTAGTTGCACGACCAATCGCTCGGCGAAGTGCAGGGGAGCCGTTGATTTAACGCTGCGCCAATAAGCGGCTGTCGCCGAGCATCGCAGGCAACGACTCCATAAAGCGGTAACTGTTTTCTTCATTCGGATCGCAGGGCTGAAAGCACCGCGAAGGTGATGCACGCACTGAGGCGTGTACGCCGCCCGGGGTCGGCGCACACAGCGCTCAGGAGCGTCGAACAATTTCGCACTTTGGAAAGACTTTGGGGCTCGCCGGCCGCCCCACGCCGCAAGTCGTCAATCGCCAGATCCACAGTGAGGGAAGCGCAACCGGCCCAATCCTGCGGCGGGGGCATCGGTCAGAAAGAAGCCACAGAGTCTTTTCAGAACTTTGCCGAAACGCCGGACCGAGCTCGTTTGGCAGCAGTAGGGTTGGTTTCTCAAATCGACTCAGGTCTGCGCGGGGCGGACGCGGTGAGCCGAGGCAATGGGAAGTTGATCTTCGGGGGTAGAAGAGTGCAACTTGATGGCCGGGCCTTACCGCTGACGCGCGGACAGCTAGACATCTGGCTCGCGCAAAAAACGGGTCGCTTCGGCGCGAAATGGCAGCTGGGTGAACTGCTGCGAATAGAGGGCCCGATAGACCCTGATTTGCTTCAGCAGTCGATCGTTCACGTTCTGCGTGAAGCCGAACCACTTAGGGCTTCCTTTTTCGAAGTGGATGGCAGGGTTTTCCAAAAGCCGGTTGACTACCCCGATGTCGAGCTAGCCCAATACAACCTCATTGGCTCGCGTGATCCTGCACAGGACACCTATCGGCTTGCATCATCGATCCAATCGACTCTGATGCCCCTGGATGGCCCGCTGTTCAAATTTGCACTATTCCAGACGCAACCCGAAGAATTTCATTTATTCGCGTGCTGCCACCATATAGTAGTAGACGGAATCGGACTTACTTTTGTTTGTCACCGCATCGCGAATGTATATTCTGCAATGGCCGCAGGCGAGCCGATTCCACCCGCTTTTTTCGGACCGTTGAGTGACCTGGTTGATTGCGAATTAGCATACGAAGCGTCTGACGATTATGCCGCTGATCGAACCTATTGGACGAGGAATCTTCCGCCGGAAATCGAACCAAGGTACAGGTTGGCGGACTCGAACCGGGGCGGGGGCGATCAGCGGGCTTCTGAGCCCGTTCAGTTGGACCCGTCGTTCGTTGCCGGGGTTCAAGAGCTGTCACACGCCTTGCAGATCCGACGATCGTCAGTGATTACGGCCGCCTGTGCCCTCTTGGTGCGCGCGTTCGACACCGAAAGCCCGGAGGTGGTGCTCGACTTTCCGGTGAGCAGGCGCGTTGATCCGAAGACGCAGATGGTGCCCGGAATGGTTTCCGGATTCCTGCCGCTGGTATTGCCAACATCTCCTGAATCGGACGTTGCTAGTTTTTGTAAAGTCGTCGACACGCGAATGCGCGAAGCGCTGAAACATCAGCGGTTCCCGGTGCACGCTATTGATGACAAGACACGTCTCGGCAGTTCTGGGCAGGCGTCTAACCGGGTCGCCGTCAACATCATTCCGGCAACACACACGGGGCATTTCGCCGGCGGCCGGACGACGGGAACCCTCACCCATGCCGGCCCGTTACATTTCGGTCTGGTCTTTTTCCGAGACGACGATCAGCTTTTCCTCACCACGGTGGGTGACGGTCAGTTCTTTTCCAATTGTGACGTGCGAGATCTCGCCGAGCGGTTGGAGCGGGTGTTGGCGGCGATGACCGCCGAGCG
>NZ_JCALEJ010000028.1:0-64821 GCF_059813315.1 Mycobacterium sp. NGS11 | reverse complement strand
CGCCGTCGCCGGTTGGCGCTAAGCTCTGCGCCCATGCAGGGGTGGGTTTTCACGTCAGTTTCTGGTGAGCGCAGCTGGCAGAGCAACGACGGATACGAGGACGTCCTTGGGTCGCTTTATAGCTACGACAGTGCCGTCGCCTTTCACAAGCAAGTTGCCGAGAATGACGTCGTGGTTGTGCGCGAGGGGCAAGCGATTCTCGGCGTATCGCGGATCGACGACACCGATGCGTCCACACACAGTCAACGAGGGTCTCCTACTGCGGACCGACATTCATCGCCTGTTCGACGCAGGTCATCTTGCGATAAATCCCGACACGCTGTCAGTCGAGGTTGATGCCAGCCTTGCGCAGTACCCGCTCTACTCATCTCTCGACGGCCAGAAGATCACGCAGACGCCCAGCGTTGATGCACTTCGCAGCCGCTACGGTCCAAAAGGCCACTGACTATTGCAGGCCGTTCATTCATTGGACACGGCGGTGCAGAACTCTACTCAAACTGCCCACCTTATGAACGCCGCGCCGCGTAGGCTCAAAACCCTTTAGGACGTAGTGGAATCGCTGGTGATTCGCGCCGTACGGGAGGACTATCGGAGATGGCTAAGGGTGCGGGGGACGAGTACTGGGCAAGTCCTAATCTCCCAAGCAAGATCAAGCACTGCATGATGAAGAAGTACGTTCCGATATTTCTCGGCAGGACGTCGGTGGTCAGCGGCAAAGTGCTTGTGTTGGACGGTTATGCGGGTCGTGGGACCTACGAGGACGGCTCACCTGGGTCCGCAGGAATGCTATTGCAGTGGGCATTAGACCGTAAGCAACATGGCCCGAGGCCGGTTGACTACATACTTCGTTTCTACGAGAAGGACAGAAAGAACTACAGCTACCTGCAGCCACTTGTGGATCAATACAAGTCTCAAGGGGTAGATGTGGTCGCAGAACGTGCGGACGTCGTTAGACACCTACCTGAGGTCGTGCAACAGTCCGCTGGAATCCCGCTGTTTCTCTTCGTGGACCCAACAGGGGTTGGTCTTCCGTTCGATGATCTTGTCGCCGCGTTAAACAGGCCTCGCAATGCGCGTGGCTGGCCGCCGACTGAAGCTCTGATCAACCTGAGCTACGACGCAATCCGTCGCATCGGTGGGCACGTTACATCGCCGTCGCCGAACCAGAAGACCATGGCTACTCTTGACGAGGCAATGGGCGGAGATTGGTGGCGCGGTTACTTCGTCGACGGCGTAACTCACGAAGCGGTCGAAGGCGTCGTCGCCGAATTCATCGGCAGACTCGGTCACTCCGTTGGCCCTGGAACTTTCGTAGCGTCGATACCAGTTCGACGCGACACCCACCAGAAGCCGTTGTACAGCTTGGTATTCGTGACGCGTAACCACCGAGCAGAGTGGCATATTGGCGACATCGCTGCGAAGTGTCTCGACGAAGGGCGCATCGCCGCGGACGAAGCGGCAGGGCGGTTAGCAATGAGCGCCCGTCGAAAAGATCTGGAAGACGCGGCAATTGGTGACCTAGAGGCGAACCTCCTTAAGTTGTCAGAGCAGCTCGGTGTGGAATACCCAGTAGGCGACTACGCAGAACAGATTTTTGGGGACCATTGGGGAGAGGTCGGAGAAGTTGCAGTCAAGAGAGCCATTAAATCCCTTCACGCAAAGGGATTAACACCGTCGACCGGTGTCGGTGGTAAGACAGAGAATCTGCGTTTCGCACCGAAACTACCTGACCAGTAGTGGCATCTGGTCCCAAAGTTCGCCGTCAAGAACTCTGCCGAACGCCTTTGGCGTGCGGCCGCCCCACTGTTTGAAGAAAAACGCAACCCCCGCATCTTGGCACAGGTCGCGGATGCCGCGCACCCACTCTCCGTTGACGCGCCGGTGGTGCGCGCCTGACTCGCCCCCGGCGATAACCCAGTGGATGCCATCGAGGTTGAGCCCGTCGAGCGGTCCGATCAGCGGCTCACACGACAGGAAGCGGACGGCGGCAGGTACGTCGCGCAGATGGTCGACACGGGGCAACGCGTTGGCGTTCTCGACCGAGACGCCCATCCAGACATTGTTTGGCCAGTGGAGACTCTCGCCGAGCCGGCGCAGTCGCAGGCTGCGTTTGGTGAGCACCTGATAGGTGTGCTGCGGAGTCTCGCGACAGACGTCGAGCACGTCGCGAATGAAGCCAACGGGTACGCGCGCGTGAAATAGATCGGACATCGAGTTGACGAACACGGTCCGCGGCTGGCGCCAGCGGCGCGGCTCGTCGAGTGCCTGCGGATGCACGGTGACGCCGAAACCTGGTCCCGACGTGCGTGGGTCACCATCGTTCTGATACTTCTCGGATCCCATGGCCTTCAAGCGTTTCGCCAACGTCATGGCGTAGCAGTGATCGCAGCCCGCGGAGACACGATCGCAGCCGGTGACGGGATTCCAAGTGGCTTCTGTCCATTCGATCGCCGATCGGTCAGCCATGTCCCACCTCTACGAAGTTCGCTGCGTTCACCACTACGTGCCCCTTGCGATTTCACGGTCGCCGCAGCGCTACTCGATCGCACAGGATATCGGCGGTATCCGACACCGGCCAGGTAGGGCGCAGCGGCACCTAGTCATCTCGACGATTGTCCCGCTGCGGCCCGTTCCGCGAGGTAATTCTGCATCGCCGGCCCACTGTCGACCCGGACGCGCAGCATCCGTCGATAGCCGCGCATCCACAGTTTCGCGAGGACCAGCGACCGGCCAGCGTACGGATTGTGGTCGCCGGGCTGGGCGAGTGAGCCCTCGTACAGGGCGCGGGTCGCCTCCCGCCGTATTGTCACTCGACAAGCATGTGGGTGCTAGGGCCCAGAACGGAGTCTCACACGCCGGCGACCTGGAACGAGGCAGCTCGCGCGCGACGCCGCTGTTTGCACCGCTTAAGGGCTGACATATTGAACTGGCCTGCCCCCGTTGGTGGGTGGATCTGCTCGCGGGTGTTGTCATCCGCGGGGGTGATGTCCCATATAGGTACGGTCACGCAGGTGACTGCGCTGCCGAGCGCGCCACCACGATGTACAGAAGTACCCGGGGGGACTGGGGTCGGAGATCACTAGCTAGTAATGATTGCGCCACGGATCCCAATTCGCCGACCCGGGAATCCATCCAGGATTGGCCCGTGCACGACTGCACGCGTCTTCTATGCCGGTGCGTACGGGCTCGGTCGCTTCGGCCAACGTTGTTCCCGAGCGTGCGTCTGAAAGCTGCTGAGTTCGCGCACGTATCACTCCGAGGAGGGCGGCAGATAGCTCCGCTTCGCGGATGCTACCTTCCGCGTATAAAAGGTCGGTTGCAACGATCACTGCATTAAGCGGCTCAACGCGGCCATAAGGAGAAACGTCCTTATATCGTAAAGATATGTCGAAAATGGCGTACAGCGCTATCCGTATTGTATGGCGGCTGGCGGCATTCGTGCACAATGAGGCAATTATTCGAGCGAGGTGGTACTGGCATGCGTGGCGACCCACATCAAACTCAGGTTGGCGGTTTAGATTGTTCTTCGCGGTGTTGCGCATATAGTGCATAATATGAAGTGATACCGCAATACGGTCGCGTGGACCATTAATGCCCAGATAACCTCGCAAAGGTATCTGGCGGCGACGCCACTCATTCGGACCTTTTCGATCTGATGGCCATCTATGCCCATAGGCCTTTGGAATCAAGCGAGCGAGCTCCCCAACCAACTTACCCAGAAGCAATCGGTCGCCACTCGCGAAAGACAACTGTGCAAGATCGTGAAAGGGCCGAAGAGGATCGGTTCGCGTGTAGTTAAGGCCATCGCTCGCGAGCGCATACCTGTATTCGCCGTCCTCACGCCACACTTTTGCCAGCCGGTAATTGAGAAATTTTCGCCGGGAAGCCTTGCGCAGGACGACGCGAGCGACAGCAACCGTGTCGAGATTTTCGATCTGGCGCAGGCCTACCGGTACAACTAGGCACGAAACATAAATAGTGAGCGCAAGTTGAATCTTTATCAAATTATTCGGTGATCCACCACTAGTAAGAACGAGAATGCTCACTGCTCCAATCACGCAGTCCGCAGCGAGCGAGGCGAGCATCACAATTGCATCGTACGCCGGATACAAAGTACGAAGAGCGCTATTACTGCCACCCGTTGGTCGGGTATTCAGTGAGAGGAAATAGATCGCACTGAACAAGCCGCCCAGCGTGGCAACCGTCATGAGCATTGTAGTGGACGCTGCCATCAACACTGTGTTATCTGACGATAGTACCGCGAACTTTTTAGTCGTAAACAGCAAAACGAGACTAAACATTAGAGCGCCATTCGCGAACCAAAACGTCGCACGCCGCAAGTAGCTGAGTACCACTACTATGATTCGTCTTCGAGGTGTTCACGCACGATGTTGGCAGCCTCGACGACACCAGCAGGTATTGGTACGCGGCTGATGAATCCTTTCGCCACGTACACATTGAGCCGCTCTAATTCATCGATGAGGCGATTAGCGAAATCCGCCCGGGAACGGTCGATGAAGTCGAGTGCAGGTCCAGTGGGCGGTGCGGCACATACTTCGATGGCAGGATACTGATTAGCAAAAGTGGCGAGGCATCGACGCATTATGAATGGCTTAGAAACAGCGACAATCCGTTTTGGAGGTTGGTTTCTCAAGCTACGAAATGCAGCCATACCCATCGCTACATTCTCGCCTGTATTTGATGCGAACGGCTCCGTCACGATTGAGTGCGGCGAAACCCCGGCCTCGACCATGCGGGCCGCGAAGACCTTGGCTTCGGAGTCTTGAAAGTGTACCGAATAGGGTCCCTTTCCGCCGGTAGCTACGACAAATGGCGCGACATTTTCCAGCCACAGATGTGCAGCGCGCAACGGCACCTTAAGATCTGCACCACCGAAGACGAAAATGCAATCGTACTTGCCCGTCAGCGCGCCTTGCGGCGCAAGAAATTCCCAGATGGGCTCCAATAGCTCCGCGTATTCGCGATTACTCAGTGTGTCGATCCGCATCATCCCGAATTCTATCTAATGTCAGTCCATGTTCGTGGTCAATGGCGGGCGCTGGTCGCATCCTCGCCCACCCCACGGGGCGATCATCGACAGATTCGCAAATGGCAAGCCGTAACGGTTTCTCGCCACGCCGACGCAAGCTCAGATCATCGACTCGTCCCACGGCTCGTGGGGCGTCTGGACAATCGCCGACTTCGGATTGGACCTCGACTCGACGGCATCAGCGGCGAGGTCAATCGCCTGAATCCTCGCCGCGATGTCCATCTGGTGCCGAATGAGCGCCGCGAGCGCCGGTGCTGGCGTCTTCGGGTCGTCGATCGCCTTCGCGATCCGGTTGCGGAGCGCGACGAGCATCTGACGAAGATCACCACTCGCCGAAGCCGCCACTACCGACTTCGGCGTGACCTTCCGCGGAGCCCGCTTCGCCGGCGCCTTCTCGCCAGCCTTCACAGCGCGCAGCTTCCGTTCGGTCACGACACATCTCTTTCTGCTCGATCTGGCCGTACGAAAAAATCCGGGCAGGGGGGCGGCGCCTATGCCTTTGAGGTGCGCGGGGTGGGTGGGCCCGGGTTACCCCGGGTAGGGGTGGCTAGCGGTGCGGTCACGTCCTGGTCCGGCGTCGTTGCGGCGGTGGGCCTCGCGGCGACGCGGGCGCGGGTGACGGGAATTCCGTTCGCGCCGGCCGCGAGGCCGTCAGGTG
Organism: Mycobacterium sp. NGS11; assembly: GCF_059813315.1. Taxonomy (NCBI): domain Bacteria; kingdom Bacillati; phylum Actinomycetota; class Actinomycetes; order Mycobacteriales; family Mycobacteriaceae; genus Mycobacterium; species Mycobacterium sp. NGS11. The sequence continues at coordinate 59,113 of NZ_JCALEJ010000028.1, read as the reverse complement.
GCTACCAGCCGCCGCGGAATGACGGGCTCAGGGTGGCGTAGGACAGGTTCGCGCCGAACGAGTCGTAGTCCTGAATCTTAGCGAGGTCGTCGAGTTGCTCTTTGGCGCTGGGATTTTCCTTGATGTATTCGGCGATGATGCTGCTCCAGCCGTCGGCCAGGGCTCGCGCGAGTACTGCTGCGGCGAGGGTCTTGTCGTCGGAGCGCATGGCTGCCGCGAATACCTCCCGCGCGTCGTCGGCGTTGGTGAGTCGCGCGGCTCGGTCTTGTGCGTCGCGATAGGCGATGATCTGGCCGGGATCGCTGCTGGTCACAACCGACAGCCCAAACAGCGACCTTTCGAGCGACTGCTTTTTGGCGGTGATGAGCTCGGTTTCCCTTTTGCGGAGGTCTCGGAGCTTGGCGCTCACCTGTCGGTGTTCGCTGTCGAGCTTGGCGCGCTTCCCGATGTCGGAGAGGGTGTTGTCGGCGTCGAGCAGGTCGGTGGTGCGGGCCCATCGGCTCTGAATGCGCTCGGCTTGTGCGCGTAGGTCGTCGATCTGTGATTCGAGCTGTGCCAGAGACATTGTGTGCGTTTCCTTTCGGAGTAATCAGGCCGAGGCGCGGCCTGTGGTGGTGAGGTTCCACAGTTCTTGGGCGGCGGCCGAGATTGGGTGCTCGCCGTCCCAGGCTTTGATAAAGGCGTTGACTACGTTGGCCCATCGGTTGTCGACGGCTACACGCAAGATCTCGACTTGCCGGAGATTGTCGGCGCTGCCCAGGGCGGTCGTGAACATCTCGCGCGCCTCATTCTCGGTGCGAAGATCCTCCACATCTCGACCGGGTGCAACGTTTCCGAAAAGCCGGGAGTACAGGAACGCGATACGTTCCGCGGTTGCTTGCGCGGTTCGCTCCTTCGTCATGCGTTCCACGGCTGCGCGGTCGACCTTCATCGCGACCCGTTCTACGAGGGGCAGCCTGGTGCGCGCGCCTATCGTGTTAATCGTCGCCGCCTTGGAACAGGTTGCGCGCGAACGCAGCTCGGCCATTGCCCTGCCGGTTACCGCCGGGTGGGCGTACCCGCTGAACAAGATCGCTGAAATCGTCATCGGGCAGTTCGCGAAGGTACTGCTCGATGCCCAGCCGTAGGTATTCGATTGGGTTCACTTGTGCTGGCCTGCCTTTCGTTCGGCGTATTCGACAACGGTCTGTCGTGGAAAGATCGATCGACCGCCAACTTTGCGCCCGTGCAGTTCGCCGCGGATGCGTCGGACCCATTGCGGCGAGCAATTGAGCAGTTCGGCCGCTTCGTTCGTGTCGATGAGTTCTTCCACTGCCGATGGTGGCGAGCATGGCAGCGACGCACAAGTTTTGGTTTCACGTACGAAACCAGCGAGCCGGGCGAGCACAGCTTCGAACCCAGCCGGCAAGGGGGGCCTGTTGCCGAGCGTGTGGCGCACCCAGAAATCTCGAACGCTGTGGTGCAACAGCACGGCTTCCGCCGCTGAGAACGTGATGCCACCCGATTCTGGGTAGCTCACGGGTTGACCTCGCCGCAGTCGTTACCGCGCGGGCGCAGTGCAGGCGCCGCGAGGTCGACGCGCGCGACAGTGTGCACGCCGATGCACAGCGGGCCGCACGGGGTGAGTTCGGCTTCCGCCTGTCGTGCTTGGCCGGTGGTGTCCCAGTAGGTCCACTCCACTGTGATGGGCCCGGTCTGGGTGCGGCGGTAGCAGACCAGCGCGGCGCGGACGCTCACTGCTCGGTCTCGGGTTGATGGATTGGCTCGGAGAACGATCGAGTCGGGCGAGCCGGCGCGGTCAGCGGTTCGACATCGAGGGGGCTCGGCGGGGATTGGCGAGTGCGGTCGGCAGACCGGGAAATCATGCGCATACGCGCGATGCACGGAATCGGGCGGGTCTCACCGTTGAGCCATTTGCACCACCTGTGCGGTGGTGCCTGGCAGTGCGGACACTCCCGGTCCATCGCTGCGTCGGCGTCAATCTCTTCGAACACTCGCGACGTCACGCTGGTCTCCGGGATCGAGCCAGGCAGGGGATGCGCTTCTGCGAGCCATCCTCTCGCTGGCACCACTCATGGGCATCGGCGCGGCAATTCGGGCACCGGCGGTCCATGTCGGCGTAGGCGTAAAGCTGCTGAGCGAGCTTGTCGAAATGCGCCGACGGCTGGCGACTGGCCCCTAGTGACGTACCCCCGTTACGAAACCTCAGCTGCTTTTCGTCAGAGTGGTTTTGCGCGTCAGGTGTTAACCCGTCAGGTGTTAACCCGTCAAGTGGGTCATCCTGGGTGACCCGTTCGGTCCCAGATTTGGCCCATTCGGTCTCGGATTTGACCCGTTCGGCCCCCGGATTTGGCCCATTCGGTCCGAGCAAATCGCTTGCGGGGGTGGCGATCGGGTCATCCTGAGTGATCCGTTCGCCTACCCCCGAATGGGTCACCATGGATGACCCATTCGTGTCACATGGCGTCCGCCCGGATGTCCGTGTGATGTCCGGGCGGACAAGTTCATAGATCGGTGCCGCTGACCTGCCCTGTTGATTGTTGAACCCGCGCCTGATCTTTCGAACGTAACCAGCATCTACGAGTTCCTTGACGGCGCGCTTGGCCGTAGCGAGCGATCGCCCGTACTGTGCGGCGCGAATGTGGTCCCAGCGAACTGATGCTTGCCGTGTGTTGGTGTTGGCCTTCTCGGCGATCGCGATCAGCGCTTGGAACCCGCGCTCGGACAGCCCCCTGGCTCGCAAGGTGTCTGAGGCGGCGATGACTTCGCCGACAAGCTGGCCGCTCACGTCCCCGCGGTGCGCGCTGTGGTGGCGGCGTCGAGCAGTTGGCCGGCCAGTTCGACGGCGAATTCGGGCGTGATGCTGTACGGGTCGGATCCACTGCCGATCGCGACGAGCACCAGCCCCGGGCGCGACGCGTTCGCCGCTACGTGAACGGCGGGCTGATCAGGTGGCTTCCGCATTATGCAACCCCGCGCGGACCGTCGGTGCGCTGAACGGTGTTCGCGTCGAGGTACGCGTTGACGTCACTCCATCGGTATAAGACCTTCCGGTTGACCTTGATGAACTTCGGCCCCATGCCGCGATAGCGCATCTGCGCAAGTCCTTGCTCCGTCGTATGAAGCACTACTGCAACCTCTTTGGGGCCAGCAGTCTCGGGCGGTGATGTGTCCAAACTGGCTGCGTTGACGCTCGCGTTCAATGTGTGCCTCCGGTGAGATTCTCAACCCATGCAAATCACGGGCTTGTCGTTGACACTGCATCGCGCGTCGCCTGCTGTCAAGCCTCGCGAAACCGGGGTATGTTGCGTGTCGTGACGGAAACGGTCGACTTGGCGGCAGTGGTGGGCCGCAACGCGCGAGAACTACGTGGTGACGCGAACCTCAACGACGTAGCCAAGGCGGCGCGGGCATGCGGCTTGAACTGGGGCACCGGGCGGGTCTCAGACCTCGAACACGGCAAGGTGTCGCCGACACTGCCGACGTTGGTTGCCTTGGCTCTGATCTTCTCAGAGCTACTCGACCGGCCCGTGTCGTTGGGTGACCTCGTTCGCGGCGACGACAACATCGCTGTCACACCAAGAATCAGCGTCTCAAGCAAGGAACTGCGCCGCTACCTTTCGGGAGACGGCGTTACGGCGGCGGGCCGGTACCGACGCGAGGCCGGCGCTGCATTGCAGTCAGTCGTTGCTGACGACTACCGAGATAACTGGCCGGCCCGCCTTCAGTCGGTGTCGAAAGGTGCCACGATGCGGATGCTCGGGCAGATTGGCGAGCCCGAGGAACGACTCGCGCGGGAGTTAGGGCTCGACCATTCGCGGCTCGCCGCCGAAATGTTGGCCCAGTGGGGAAAGTCGTTTAGCGCCAAGCGCGACGAACTCGCCGGCCCGGAAGCGAATGCCCAGAAAAAGGGGCGCATTGCTCGCGCGCTCAAAGGCGACTTGAAAGCGGTTCTCGATGGCGACGATCAATAAGTATCAAACTGCAAGCGGTGCAACGCTTTACCGGGTCCGCTACCGGACGCCGGATCACAGACAGACCGACAAGCGCGGTTTTAGAACCAAGCGTGATGCCGAGGCATTCGCAGCGACCGTAGAGGTCAAGAAGCTGACCGGTGAGTTCATCCCGGAGGCCGCGGGACGCACCATGGTGGCCGAGCTGGCACCAGATTGGTTGGCGCGCAAGCAACAGGCAACTGCACCGTCGAACTATCGGATGATCGAATCAGCCTGGCGGATCCACGTTCGACCGAAGTGGGGTCACTGGCAGATCGCCAAGGTTTCGGTGCCCGATATCGAATCCTGGATTGCCCAAATGGTCCGCGACGGCCGGGGAGCGACGACCGTGCTGCGTGCGCACGGTGTGCTATCCGGGATCCTGCAAGACGCGGTTAAGGCGCGGCGGTTGGCGTCGAACCCGGCGCGCGGAATCGAGGGGCTACCGCGCAAGACAACGCGCCGACACATCTACCTGACCGCCGACGACGTACACCGCCTAGCAGCGGAGTGCGGCGAGCATCGGCCACTGGTGTACGTGCTGGCGCTATGCGGACTCCGCTGGGGCGAGGCGATCGCACTGCGGGTGCGTGATGTCGAGTTCCTGAAGCGCCGCCTGGTCGTCGCGGACAACGCCGTCCAGCTCGGCGTCGAACACGCCGTCGGGCAGACCAAAGGTCGCAAGGTCCGGTCGGTGCCGGTGCCGTCGTTCGTTCTCGACGAGCTCTCCCGATTATGTGCAGACAAGAGCACAGAAGATCTGCTGTTCCCCGCACCCGACGGAAAGTACCTACCGCGCCCGAAGTCGACTCGGGGGTGGTTCTCGGGTGCTGTCACGCGTTCGAAGGTTCAGGCGATCACTCCGCATGACCTTCGGCACACCGCGGCGTCGTTGGCGATCTCTGCGGGCGTAAACGTACTGGCGCTACAGCGGATGCTCGGACACAAGTCGGCGAAGGTCACGTTGGACACCTATGCGGACCTGTTCGATACCGATCTCGATGCTGTCGCGGTCACTCTTCACAACTCGTACTCACCTGTGACTGTGGGCAAAGTGTGGGCAACAGGTGGGCAGACCAACGGTCAGCAAACAGAGAAATAGCCCCTGACCTGCATTGCAGGGGTTGGAGCTATGGCGGTGGCGGAGGGATTTGAACCCTCGGACGGTTTTAGCCGTCACACGCTTTCGAGGCGTGCTCCTTAGGCCGCTCGGACACGCCACCGCCGAGCAGCTTACCCAACCGAAGGGCCGTCACCCCAATCGCTGGCGGGCGAAGAAGGCCTCCAGTGGCGCAGCGCACTCCTGCGCCAGCACGCCACCGCGCACTTCCGGGCGGTGGTTGAGCCGCCGATCGCGGACCACGTCCCACAGCGACCCGACCGCCCCCGTCTTGGGCTCCCAGGCGCCGAACACCAGCCGGGCGACGCGCGAGAGCACCAGCGCGCCCGCGCACATGGTGCACGGTTCCACGGTGACCGCCACCGTGGCGCCTTCCAGGCGCCACCCGTCGCCGAGAACCTCGGCCGCCGCGCGCAATGCCAAGATCTCGGCGTGGGCCGTCGGGTCTCCCCGCGCCTCGCGCGCATTGACCGCGCGGGCCAGTTCGGCTCCGTCCGCGCCGATCACCACCGCCCCGATGGGCACGTCACGGGGACCCGCAGTCGCGGCAACCGACAATGCGGAACGGATCAGGTCGTCGTCAGATCTCACCGACGGGTCCTGATGGCGGCGACCCGCCGCGCGCGGGTCCTGATGGCGGCAACCCGCCGCGCCCGGCTCCGCCGCGCTTGCGATCACCGACCGAGGCGGTCGATCACCGCGGACAACTGGTCGGCGAAGCCCATCTCGCGGGCAATGCGGCCCAACTGCTCGTCGGCGTACAGATCGGTCTCGTCGAGGATGACCCCCAGCACCGCCTCGGGCAACCCGACGTCGGACAACAGCCCTAAGTCGCCCTCTTCGAAAGGATCCGAGTCCTCGAGATCCTCCGGATCGATGTCGGCATCCAACTTGTCGAGCACTTCCGCGGCAATGTCGTAGTCCAGTGCGGCGGTGGCGTCGGAGAGCAACAACCGCGTCCCCGACGGAGCGGGCCGGACGATGACGAAGAATTCGTCGTCGACGTCGAGCAGCCCGAAGACCGCCCCGGAACTGCGCAGTTCACGCAGCTCCGTCTCCGCGGCCGACAGGCTCAACAGCGACTTACGGGCCATCGGGGCGCAGCGCCACTGCCCCTCTTCACGCACCACCGCGACACCGAAACCGTCCGGAGTGTCGGCGGACAGGCGCTGGGCGGAGGCCCGTTGTGCTCCCATGGCCGCTTACGGTAGTCCCTGACCAGGCCCCTGACCAGATGGCGCCTGGTAGCCGCGAGATCTGACGGCGCCGTTCCCAGCCGGATGTGCCAACCTTGGAATGTGGCAAGCCCTCCTTCTAAGACACCGGTGTGTGTGCTCGGGCTGGGGTTGATCGGTGGCTCGATAATGCGGGCCGCAACGGCGGCCGGCCGCGAGGTGTTCGGCTACAACCGGTCGGTGGAGGGCGCGCACGCCGCGACCGCCGACGGCTTCGACGCCGACACCGATCTGATCGCGACGCTGTCTCGCGCAGCCGCCTCCGAAGCGTTGATCGTGCTGGCCGTGCCGATGCCGGCGATGGCGGGCATGCTCGCCCGCATCAAGGAGAACGCTCCGGAGTGCGCATTGACCGACGTCACCAGCGTCAAGCAAGCGGTGCTCGATCAGGTGGTCGCGGCCGGTCTGCTGAAACGGTTCGTCGGGGGACACCCGATGGCGGGCACCGCGCATTCGGGATGGGCCGCCGGCTACGCCGGTTTGTTCACCGGGGCCCCCTGGGTGATCAGCGTCGACGATCATGTCGATCCTTCGGTCTGGTCGACGGTGATGACGCTGGCCCTGGACTGCGGCGCGGTGGTCGTGCCGGCCAGGTCCGACGAGCACGACGCCGCCGCGGCGGCCATCTCGCATCTGCCTCACCTGCTCGCCGAGACGCTGGCCGTCGTGGCCGCAGACGTCCCGCTGGCATTCGCGTTGGCCGCCGGGTCATTCCGGGACGGGACCCGGGTGGCGGCCACGGCCCCGGACCTGGTCCGGGCGATGTGCGAAGGCAACTCCGATCAACTGGTGCCCACGGCCGATCGCGCGATCGAGCTGCTGAAACGCGCCCGGCAATCGCTGGCGTCCCATAACTCGGTCGCCGACCTCGTCGACGCCGGCCACGCCGCGCGAACGCGTTACGACAGCTTCCCGCGCTCCGACATCTTCCACGTCATCGTCGGGGCGGAGAACTGGCGTCAGGAACTGGCCGCGGCGGGCCGGGCCGGCGGGGTGATCAGATCCGCTCTGCCAAGCCTGGATAGTCGACGATGAAGCCTTCGTCGTCGACGCTCACCGTGGTGTCGGAGATCGGCGAGCGCAACTTGATCGCGTCCAGACTGCCGGTGCTGCTGTAGCTCACGGTGTCCGCGGTGATCGACATCTCCGGCATGTTCACATAGACCACCGGCAGCGTGACCGAGGCGGCTCGCTCGTACAGCCCGAGCCGCCGGATGGGCAGCGCATTGAAGAACGGGCTGAACTCCACGTCGATGTCGAGCGCACCGTTGTAGGCCGCGCGGTGCTCGCCCTGATGGTCGGTGACCAACCACATGTTCTCTTCGTCGCGGGCGAACGAGAAGACGCGCTCACGCTCGGCCAGGGTCACGGTCATGCCGAGCCGCTTGGTGGCGCCGGTCTCATCGGTCAGCAAGTCGTAATAGGCGCCGAACGCCGGGTGGGTGTCGGTGGCGGCGGCGATGATGCGGCCATTGGCCTTGATTCTGTTGCCGGACACCTGAACTCGTACCGATTCCATCCGGGGAGCATCATGTGCGCGCCAGGTGAGCATCGCCTGCCACACGCGGCGAGACGGGTCAGAGGGGGCTGCGTTCACTCATCTACCGTAAGACGTGCCCGCCAACCGCTGCGGAAGTGCCCGGTATGTTCGCCGCAACCGCCCGGTGCCCGGCACCGAAATCCACACCGCCAGAGCCAGCAGTCCGTCGAGCACCAGCGCCAACGCGGCCACCATCAACGCCCCGACGAGAGCGAGATGAAACTCACGTTCTTTGATCCCGTCGATCAGGTATCTGCCCAGACCGCCGAGGCTGGCGTAGGCGGCCACCGTCGCGGTGGCAACCACCTGCAGCGTCGCGCTGCGGAGCCCACCGAGGATCAACGGCAACGCATTCGGCACTTCGACGCGCATCAGCACCTGGGCCTCGGTCATACCCATCGCGCGAGCGGCATCGACGACCGTGGGCTCGACATTCGCGATCCCGGCGTAGGTGCCGGCCAACAACGCCGGCACACCCAGCAGCATCAGCGCCACCAAAGACGGACCGAGCCCCAACCCGAACAGCAGCGTCCCGAACAGCAGCACGCCCAGCGTCGGCAGGGAGCGCAGGCCGTTGACGGCACCCACCACCAGCAGGGTGCCGCGGCCGGTGTGCCCGATGATCAAGCCGACGGGAATCGCGATGAGCGCCGAGGCCGCCACCGCCAGGGCGGTGTACTCGAGATGCTCGAGGATGCGGGCCGCGAGCCCCACCGGGCCCGTCCAGTTGTCGGCGGTCAGCACGTAGGAGATCGCCCGCTCGACGAAGTTCACCGCGCACCACCCACAACGGGCGCCACGACCGAACGGCGGCCGGTGCTCCGGGTGGCGTGTGCCCACGGTGTGGCCAACCGGCCGGCCAACACGATCAGCACATCGATGACCACCGACAGCAGGAACAGCGCGATGATGCCCGCCAGGATCTGATCGCTCTTGTTGGTCTGGTAGCCCTGGGTGAACCAGCTGCCCAGGCCACCGATGCCGATCACCGAACCGACCGAAACCATCGCGATGTTGGTGACCACGACCACCCGCAAACCGGCAACGAGTACCGGAATCGACAGCGGCAGTTCAACTTTCAGTATCCGCGTGAGCGGCGGATAGCCGACCGCGGTGGCGGCGTCACGCACCTGGGCCGGCACCGCGTCGAGCGCCTCGAGCACCGCGCGCACCAGCAGGGCGGCGGTGTAGGCCGTCAACGCCACCATGACGTTGGCCTCGTCGAGGATGCGGGTCCCGATCAGCATCGGCAAAACCACGAACAGGGCCAGCGATGGAATGGTGAACACGACGCTGGCGGCCGCCGTCGTGAGCCGGCGGGCGATTCGCTTGCGCTGCACCAGCATGCCCAGCGGCAGCGCGATCGCCAGCCCGATCAGCACCGGCACCAAGGCCAGCCAGAGATGTTCCGCGGTCAGCGTCCGGGCGTCGTCGAGGTGGGTCAGCAGGTAGTGCATCGGCTAAGTCCCTCAAGGTTCCGCGGCGCCCAGCCGCTGGGCCTGGACCGCTGCCAACACGTCGGCGGCCAGCACACCGCCGATCACCTTGCCGGCGTCGTCCACCGCGACGCCGATGCCCGACGGCGACGACAGCGCGGAATCCAGCGCCTGGCTCAGATTGCCCCGCGGCCTAAACAGCGATCCGATGCCGCTCACGCTTTCGGACAACGACACATTGTCGCGATGCCGACGCAGGCCCGCCTCGTCGATCCAGCCCAGCGGCGCACCGTCGTCGTCGACGACGACCGCCCAACCGTCGGAAAGCCTTGCCCCGGAGAGCTTGTCGGCCGCGATCCGCTCGACGTCGTGTAACGGCAGACCGGTCGCGTCGAGAAGTTGCAACCATCGATAACCTCGGCCCAGCCCGATGAACCTGGACACGAAATCATTGGCCGGCCGCGACAGCAGCCGGCCGGGTTCGTCGTACTGCTGTAATGAGCCGCCCTTGAACACCGCCACCCGTTCGCCGAGCCGCAGCGCCTCATCGATGTCGTGGGTGACGAAGACGATCGTCTTGTGCATTTCGCCTTGCAGGCGCAGTATCTCGTTCTGCAGGTCGTGGCGAACCACCGGATCGACGGCGGAGAACGGCTCGTCCATCAACAGGATCGGCGGGTCGGCGGCCAGCGCCCGCGCCACGCCGACCCGTTGTTGCTCGCCTCCGGAGAGCTGCGCGGGGTAACGGGTTGCGAGCTTGGCGTCCAGCCCCACCCGTTCGAGCACCGCGTAGGCGGCCTTGCGGGCGGCCCTGCGAGACTGGCCGCGTAAGACGGGAACCGTTGCCACGTTGTCGATTACGCGTTGATGCGGCATCAGGCCGGCGTGCTGGATGACGTATCCGATTCCCAGTCGCAGCTTTACCGGGTCGCGGCTGGAGACATCGACGCCGTCGATCGAGATGCTTCCCGAGGTGGGCTCGATCATCCGGTTGATCATGCGCAGCGCCGTGGTCTTGCCGCTGCCCGAGGACCCGACGAAGACGGTCAGCTTGCCGTTGGGGACGGTCAGGCTCAGCTGGTTGACGGCGGTGGTGCCGTCGGCGAAGGCCTTGCTGACGTTGTCGAAGATGATCAAGTCATCCTCCGATCGCGTGGTCGAAGCCGTTGTCCTTCAACCAGTTTCGCGCCGCCTCGTCAGGGTCGATGCCCGAGTTTCCCGACACCGCGGCATTGAGTCCAGCGACACCTGAGGTGGTCAGCCTCGCCGAGACCGCGTCCAGAACGACCTTGAGACGGTCGGACCTCTTCTGCGTATTGATAAGCGGCACAATGTTTCCGGCTACGAAGTTGTGTTCGGGGTCGTCGAGGACCACCAAATGGTTCTGCGGTATCGCCGGCGATGTGGTGAAGATATTGGCGGCATTCACCCTTCCCTCGAGCAACGCGCGCACGGTGACCGCGCCACCGCCGTCGTCGATGGCGACGAAGTTGCCCGGTCTGACGTCGAGCCCATACTTCTGCCGCAGCCCCGGCAGGCCCGCCGGCCGGGTCGCGAAGGCCGAGGGCGCCCCGAATCGCACGTCGGGCGAATGTGCCGCCAAATCGGCGATCGCCTTCAGATCCCAGGACTTCGCCGTCTGCCCGGCCACCGTGACGGTGTCGGTGTCGGCGGCCGGCGCGGGCGTCAGAATTGACAGGCCGTCGGGCAGGCGCTGGTCGAGCTCCCGCTCGACCGCTTCCAATGTGGTGGCGTCGGACTGCGGCCAAACATAGCGCAGCAGATTGCCGATGTACTCCGGCACCAGGTCAATGGAATGGTCTTTGAGCGCAGGGATATACGTTTCGCGGCTGCCGATGCCCATCCGCTTGCCCACTTCGAAACCGTTGGCCTGCAACGCTTGTGCGTAGATCTCGGCGATGATCTGCGACTCCGGAAAATCGCCGGAGCCGATGACGATGGAGTTGGGGCTGCGAACCTGCGCTCCCAACGGATCGGAATTGCTGCACGCCGCAACGACGGACATCGCCAGCACTAATGCCGCCGCGCGCGTAATCGCGCTCCGACGTCGCGGCAGTGCCGTCATACCGCCGACCCTAACGCCCGAACGGCGCCGATGCCGGTCCCCGAGGACCGGTTGCGGTGAATCGGTTTCAATCTGCTCGGGATGGGGCAAAGATGGCACTATGAGCAGCCAAACCCCTGCCTCGCCCGGCCAGCCACCTCCCCAGCCCGATCCTGCACCCAAAACGGGCGCAACCACCAAGCAACCGGCCATTGGCTTCACCCGCGCCGGAGCGCTGTGGTCGTCGCTGGTCGCCGGATTCGTAATCCTGATCCTGTTGCTGATTTTCATTACCCAGAACACGTCGCCGACGGACTTCAAGTTCCTGGGCTGGCACTGGAGCCTGCCGTTGGGCGTGGCTATCCTGCTGGCCGCCGTGGTCGGCGGCCTGATCACGGTTGCGGCCGGCACCGCACGGATCTTGCAGCTTCGCCGCGCGGCGAAGAAAAGCCACGCGGCCGTCGCGCGCTAGCCGGGCAGCTTGGCCAGTTCGGCCAGACCCCGGGAGATCAGCGGCGCCACCACCTCCGGTGCGTGGTCGGAGTCCGCGCCCCGGGCTAGATCCGACATCCGCCGGCGGAAGTCTATGCCCGCGGCGATGATGGCGAGCTTGAAGTAGGCCAACGCCATGTAGAACTCCCAATGCGCCAGCGGTGTACCGGCCACCAACGAATACCGGTCGGCCAGTTCGTCGGCCGTCGGCAGCAACGGCGATGTCCAAGCGGCCTGCGCGTTGACGATCAAATCCAGGGCGGGGTCGCGGTACACGCACATCAGGGCGGCGTCGGACAGCGGATCGCCCAGCGTGGAGAGCTCCCAGTCGACGACGGCGCGGACCTTGGTCGGGTCGTCGGCGTCCAGGATCGTGTTGTCGATCCGGTAATCGCCGTGCACGATCGACGTGCGGCTCTGCTGCGGAATGGCCTCGCCCAGACCGGAATGCAGCCGTTCGACGTCGGCATCGCGCCGATCCTCGGGCAACCGCACCAGCGACCATTGCGAACCCCATCGCCGCACCTGACGCTCCAGATAACCGCTGGGCTTGCCGAAATCGGCCAAGCCGACGGCGCTGGGGTCGACATGGTGCAAATCGACCAGGACCCGGATCAACGAGTCGACGCAGCCGCCGATGACGGTGTGGCTGAACGATTCCAGTTGAGCGCGACGACGTACCACCTGGCCGTCGACGAAGTCGACGATCTGGAAGGGGGCGCCCAGCACCGAATCGTCCTCGCAGAGCGCGATCGTGCGTGCCACCGGAACGGGTGTGTCCTGTAGCGCCGCAACGACGCGGTACTCGCGGGCCATGTCGTGCGCCGACGGTGTCAAGCCGTGCAGGGGCGGTCGCCGCACCAGCCAGCTGGTGCTGTCGTCGTAGACGCGGAACGTCAGATTGGAGCGACCACCGGAGATGAAGTCCGCGCGTAACTCGCCGTCTCGCCCGATCCCGAGTGAACGCAGGTACCGGTCGAGCGAGGCCAGGTCGAGCCCCTCGAGTTGGTCAGCTGAAGTCACCGAACTTGTCTACCATCGCCGAGCCCGACGCGGTGCACCACCTGCGATGTGCCGATCTTTCGCTCAGCCGCCGCGGCCGGCGTCGTCGTCGAGCATCCTTTGGTTTCGCGGCAACAGGTCCCAGACGTGTTCGGTCGTGTTGACCGCGGCGACCGTCGCCTGACCGGACCGGGAGAACAACAGCCGAGTGACCGACGCGTAGTCGACGGGAAAGGACAGCAGCCGGGCGGTGCCCAGAATTTCGTGCAAGAGGACGTTGATGACCCCGCCGTGGCTGAACACCGCGACGGTGTCGTCGGGGTCGGCGGCGGCGACGAGGTCGTCGACCGCGGCGCGCACCCGGTCACGAAACGCATCCTCGTCGACCGCGCTGGGTAGATGCCCCTGAGCCAGTCGCGCCCATTCTTCGGGCATCTCCGCGCGGATCTGCTCGACGGGGATGTACACCGGCAGGTCGCGGTCGTACTCGGCGAAGCGATCGTCGACCTCGACGGTCAGCCCGCGATCCGCCGCGACCGGCTCGGCGGTCTGGATGGCCCGGCGCTGCGGACTGCTCACCACGCGGGCAATGGGAAACCTGGCGAGCGCCTTGGGGAGTCGCTCGATCTGCGCCAACCCTTCCTCCGACAGATCCGGGTCGGAACCTTGGCCGTGTTCGCTGCGCAGCGGCAGCGCGTGCCGGACCAGAAGCACTTGCATATGTCTTCCTGTCGTTCGATGGTTGGCAGCGCCAGTTTCTCATCGCCGGGTGACGCCAATCTCGAGGAGGACCGATGACCGAACCGGATAGGGATTGGGACGCCGCCTACCGGCAGGCCGCCCCGCCCCCGTGGAGCATCGGCCGGCCCCAGCCGGAGCTGGCGCTTCTCATCGACCAAGGCAAGGTGCGCAGCGAGGTGCTGGACCCCGGCTGTGGCCACGCCGCGCTCTCGCTGAGCCTTGCCGCGCTCGGCTACACCGTGGTCGGCCTGGATGTCAGCGCGACCGCGATTGCCGCGGCCACCGCCGCGGCCGCCGAACAAGGGCTCGCCACGGCGACTTTCGCCCAGGCCGACGTCACCAGATTCGGCGGCTATGACGGCCGCTTCTCCACCATCCTGGACAGCGGGCTGTTCCATGCGCTGCCACCCGAACGGCGCCATGACTACGTGCAGTCCATCTTTCGCGCGGCGGCGCCGGGAGCCTCGCTGTACATCCTGGCCTTCGCGGCCGGGGCACTGGACGATGCCCATTCGGGCCGGCCGGGCCCACCCGGCTTCACCGAAACCGAACTGCGCGATGCCGTCGCGACGCTGTGGCGGGTCGACGAGGTCCGCGCGGCCAGGGTGTACGGCACAGACGACGCGGCCGGGTCGCCGGACAATCCCCTGGCGCATCTCGACCACGACGACGAGGGCCACTTCATGGCGCCCGGGTTCCTGTTGAGCGCGCACAAGCCAGACTGACCCGACGGCGCCACGGCACGGAGAATGCTATTCTCCGCATAGAGATTGTGATGTGCGGCGATGCGGGGTGACTCACGTGGGTGAATCGGGACTCGACGCGGCCGTATTCGCCCGGTGGCTGGACGCCAACGACGCACCGGGGAACGGGGAAGAACCGCAGCTGACCCAGCTGAAGGGCGGTTCGCAGAACACCCTCTACCTGATCGAGCGCGCCGGCCGGCGCATGGTGCTGCGGATGCCCGGTCCCCGGGCGGACGCCGCCCGCATCGACGGGCTGCTGCGGGAGATTCGCCTGGTTCGCGCGCTATCCGGCACGGATGTCCCGCACGCGGCGCTGATCGCCGCCGACGACACCGGCGACGTGCTCGGGATGCCGTTCTACGTCATGCAGGCGATCGACGGGTGGAGCCCGATGGACGGCGGGTGGCAACCGCCGTTCGACACGGACTTGGCGGCCCGGCGCGGCCTGGCCTTCCAATTGGTCGACGGCGCGGCCAGGCTTGGCCGGGTGGATTGGCGCAAGCAAGGGCTCGAAGGCTTCGGCCGCCCCGACGGATTCCACGAGCGGCAGGTCGATCGCTGGCTGGCGTTTCTGGACGCCTATAAGGTCCGCGAGCTGCCCGGTCTTGACGAGGCGTCCGACTGGCTGCGCCGCAACCGTCCGGCGCACTACCGGGCCGGCATCATGCACGGCGACTATCAGTTCGCCAACGTGATGTTCGCGCACGGCGAGCCGGCGCGTCTTGCCGCGATCGTCGACTGGGAGATGACCACCGTCGGCGATCCGCTGCTCGACCTGGCGTGGTGCCTACTGGGCTACGACGGTGAAAAGCCGCGCGAGGACGGGTTTTATCTCGACATGCGCGGCATGCCTACGCGAAGCGAGCTGTTGGACCACTACGAAACCGTCAGCGGCTTGTCGACCGAGGACATCGACTACTACCTGGTGCTGGCCAACTGGAAGCTGGGCATCGTGCTGGAGAAGACCTACGCTGCCGGGGTGCGCACCGGGAAGGTCGACCCCAAGATCACCGACGCGTTCGGGCCGATGATCTTGCAACTCATCGCGACGGCAGCCGAACTCGCCCGATCCAACAGGGTGTCCTGAAATGGGTTATGCCGAGCAGCTTTTCGACCTCACCGACCGGGTCGTCCTGATCACCGGCGGCAGCCGCGGGCTGGGACGTGAGATGGCGTTCGGCGCGGCGCGCTGCGGAGCGGATGTGGTGATCGCCAGCCGCAACCTGGACAACTGCGCGTCCACCGCCAAGGAGATCGAGGCCGAGACCGGCCGTGTGGCCATGCCGTATCAGGTGCACGTGGGGCGCTGGGATCAGTTGGACGGCTTGGTCGAGGCGACCTACGAGCGGTTCGGCAAGGTCGACGCGCTGATCAACAACGCGGGCATGTCGCCGTTGTACGACAAGCTCACCGACGTGACCGAGAAGCTGTTCGACGCGGTGGTCAACCTCAACCTCAAGGGCCCGTTCCGGTTGTCGGCGTTGGTCGGTGAGCGCATGGTGGCGGCCGGGCGGGGTTCGATCATCAACGTGAGTACGGCCGGCTCGCTGCGGCCGACACCCGACATCGTCCCCTACGCCGCGGCCAAGGCCGGTCTGAACGCCATGACCGAGGCGCTGGCGAAGGCGTTCGGCCCGGCGGTGCGGGTCAACACCCTGATGGCCGGGCCGTTCCTCACCGACGTGAGCAAGGCCTGGAATCTCGATGCGGCACCTCAGAATCCGTTCAAGCACCTTTCCTTGCAGCGCGCGGGCGACCCACGCGAAATCGTCGGCGCCGCCCTGTTTTTGGCGTCCGACGCGTCCAGCTTCACCACCGGCTCGATTTTGCGGGCCGACGGCGGGATCCCTTAGCGAGCAGGAGGTTGCGCGATGTCCTGGGACTTTTCTACCGAGCCCGAGTTCGAAGACAAGCTCGAATGGATCCGCGGGTTCGTTCGCGACGAGGTGGAACCGCTCGAGGTGCTGTTCCCCGGGTGTGAATTTCTGCCGCTGAACGACGAGCGACGCCGCATCGTCGACCCGCTCAAACAGCAGGTGCGCGACAAGGGTTTGTGGGCGCCGCATCTGGGCCCGGAACTGGGCGGGCAGGGCTTCGGCGCGGTCAAGCTGACGCTGATCAACGAGATCCTGGGCCGCAGCCCCTGGGCGCCGATCGTGTTCGGGACGCAGGCGCCCGACACCGGCAACGCCGAGATCATCGCCCGCTTCGGGACCCAGGAACAAAAGGACCGCTATCTGGCGGGCCTGCTGTCCGGAGAGATCTTCTCGTGCTTCTCGATGACCGAGCCGCAAGGCGGCGCCGACCCGCGGGTGTTCACCACCCGGGCCGTGCGCGACGGCGACGAATGGGTGATCACCGGGCGAAAGTACTTCTCCTCCAACGCCTCCGTCGCCTCCTTCTTCATCGTCGTCGCGATCACCGACCCCGATGTGCCGGTGCATACCGGCGCGTCGACGTTCCTGATCCCGGCGGGCACCGAGGGACTGGTCGTGGCGGCCAACCATCATCTGGTCGGGGCCGACCCGCACGAGCCGGGCCATTCCCTGGTGCACTACAACGACGTGCGCGTGCCGTCCGACGCGTTGCTGGGAGAGCCGGGTCAGGGATTCCTGATATTGCAGACCCGGCTGGCCGGCGGGCGGCTGCACCACGCGATGCGCTCCATCGGGATGGCGCAGCGGGCCGTCGAGATCATGTCGCGCCGGGCGAAAAGCCGCTTCACCCAGGGCAGCCTGCTGGCCGACAAACAACTGGTGCAGGAGTTCGTCGCCGACTCCTACACCGAGTTGATTCCGTTCCGGCTGACCGTGCTGCACGCGGCGTGGTTGATCGACCAGGGTGACGAGCGCGCCGCCCGCGCCGAGATCGCCGCCTGCAAAATCCTGGCCTCGCAGGTGCTCAAATCGATTGCCCTGCGGGCGATCCAGGTGCACGGGGCGCTGGGGCTCACCGATCAGCTGCCACTGGTCAACGTCCTGCTCGGCGGCATCGCGCTGGGCCTGGCCGACGGGCCCACCGAGGCGCACAAGGTGAACCTGGCCAGGATGCTGCTCAAGGGTTACGAGGCCGAAGAAGGCGACTGGCCCAGCGAGATGCTCGATGTGCGGCGCGCGGCCGCGCGCGCCAAATACGGTGAGCTCGTTGACCTCTGACCGGGTGAGCGCGGCGGTCGAACGCGCGCTCGACGACCGCCAGCGCGAGGCCACCGAGGAGGTGGAACGCATCCTGGCCGCCGCGGTGCGCGTCATGCAACGCGTCGCGCCCGAAGCGCCCCGGGTCAGCGACATCGTCGCCGAGGCGGGCTCGTCTAATAAGGCGTTCTACCGATATTTCGCCGGCAAGGACGACCTGATCCTGGCGGTGATGGAACGCGGGGTAGCCATCGTGGTCTCCTACCTCGAGCACCAGATGGCCAAGGAATCAGACCCCCGCGACAAGGTCATGCGGTGGATCGAGGGCACGCTGGCCCAGGTGGCCGACCCGCACCTGATCAGCATGACCCGCGCGGCGGCCGGCCAGATGTCGGCCGGCACCAATTGGCGCGCGGCCGACCAGGAGATGATGCGGCCGCTTCGCGAGCTGCTCGTCGAACCCATTGCGGCGCTGGGCAGTAGCGATGTCGAGCGGGATGTCGAGGCCGTGTTCAGCTGCACCGCCGCTACGATGCGTCGCTACGTGGGTTCGGCCGCGCAGCCCGGTGCCGACGACATCGCGCACGTGGTGCGGTTCTGTGTACGGGGATTGGGGGTCAGTTGATGCGCGCGGTGATCTGTCGTGCGTATGGCACACCCGAGGACCTGGTGATCGACGACGTGCCCGATCCCGTTGCGGCGCCCGGACAACTGCTGGTGCGGGTCCGTGCCGCCGCGGTCAACTTCCCCGACGTGTTGTTCATCGCCGGCAAGTACCAGGTCAAAATTCCGCCTCCGTTCATACCCGGCAACGAGATCGCCGGGGAGGTCGTCGCCGCCGGGGAGGGCGCGCCGTTCCGTCCCGGGCAGCGGGTCTGCGGAACCACCTTCGGGGCGTTCGCCGAACTAGCGCTGCTCGACGCGAGCCAGGCCGAGTTGGTGCCCGACGACGCCGACTTCGCGTCGGCCGCGGCCTTCGGCGTCACCTACCGCACCGCCTATCACGCGCTGCGCTCGACGGCCGCTGTCACGCAAGGAGATTGGGTGGTGGTCCTCGGGGCCGCCGGCGGCGTGGGGCTGGCCGCGGTCGACCTGGCGGCGGCGATGGGGGCCCGGGTGCTGGCCGCGGCGTCGAGCCCGGCGAAGCTCGAGCTGTGCCGGCAGCGCGGGGCCGAGGCCACCGTGGACTACGACCGCGAGGACCTCAAAGCGCGGATCCGTGAACTCACCGGCGACAGCGCCCGCGTGGTGCTCGACCCGGTCGGCGGACGTTACTCGGAGCCGGCGCTGCGCGGTCTCGCGCGGGGCGGCACCTTCGTCACGCTGGGCTACGCCGCCGGCTCCATCCCGGCCATCCCGCTCAATCTCATTCTGCTCAAAGACATCTGCGTCCGCGGCATGGAGATCCGCACCTTCATGACGGACCGGCCCCACGAAGCCGTGCGCGACCTGGCGGAGTTGGCGCAGATGTTCGCTGCCGGCACGGTGCGGCCGTACATCGGCGCGCGATTCCCGCTCTCGGAGACCGCGGCGGCGTTACGGCATGTGGCCGACCGCCAGGTGCTGGGCAAGGTGGTGATCGACGTCGCGTGAAGCGGTGTCACGGCGTGACGATGTTGAAGTTCGGGTCGGGCTGGTCGAGCGCGCCGAGGAAGGCCTGCAGGGCGTCCTGATCACCGGTGAGCTCCAGGCCGGGCGAGGTGAAGTCACCCGCCGCCACCGATAGCAGCCGAATCTTGTTGGCCAGCCGCACCGTAACCGTCGCCGTCGATGGATCCGCCGCCACCTTGCGCTGGACCAGCACGCCGTTGCGCAGGGCGAGTCGATAGTTGACCGCCGCGTCGGCGAGCGTGACGTCGATGGTGATGTCAAGATCCCAGCTGCGCGGCCCGTTGACCCGGATAGCCAGGCTGTCGAAGATCTGCTCCGGCGTCAGCTGGCTGAGCATCGAGATAGACGTCGTCGTGGTCGCGGTGCCGAAGTTTCCGTCGCGCAATTCCGCTGCGCCGCTGAGGAAGAAGTTGCGCCAAGTCGCGTTTTCGGCCCCGTACGCCAGCTGCTCGAGCGTGTCCGAGTACAACGCGCGGGCGCCCGGGTGCGCGCTGTCGGTGAACATCGCATGGTCCAAAAGAGTTGCCGCCCAACGGTAATCACCCGATCCGAACGCGTCCCTGGCGAGGTCGACGACCCGGTCGACGCCACCCATCGCGCCGACGTAGCGGGGCGCCAGCGCCTCGGGCGGATGGGGCCACAGGCGTCCGGGGTTGCCGTCGAACCACCCCATGTAACGCTGGTATACCGCCTTGACGTTGTGGTTCACCGAGCCGTAGTACCCGCGCGTATGCCAGACCTGATCGAGAGCCGGTGGCATCTGGAACATTTCGGCTATCTCGACACCGGTGTAGCCCTGATTGAGCAGCCGCAGCGTCTGGTCGTGCAGGTACGCGTACAGGTCGCGCTGCAGCGACAGGAACGCAACAATGTTGTGCTGTCCCCAGGTCGGCCAGTGGTGGGAGGCGAACACGACGTCGGCGCGGTCGGCAAACGTGTCGATCGCCTCGGTGAGGTATTCGGACCAGGCGTGCGGGTCGCGCACCAGGGCGCCGCGCAGGGTCAAGAGGTTGTGCAGGTTGTGGGTGGCGTTCTCGGCCATGCACAAGGCACGGAAACGCGGGAAATAGAAATGCATTTCGGCGGGAGCCTCGGTGCCGGGCGCCATTTGGAACTCGATCTCGACGCCGTCGATCGTGTGTCGCTCACCGGTTTCCCTGATGTCGACGGTCGGCACGATGAGCGCGACTTCGCCGGTGGATCCGGCCTGGCCGAGCCCGCACCCCACATGGCCGCGCGGCCCGCGCTCGAGCAGCATGCCGTACATGTAGGTGGCGCGTCGCGTCATCGCCGGCCCGGCGTAGACGTTTTCCTGCACCGCGTGCTCGATGAAGCCCTCCGGTGCCAGGACGGCCACCGCACCGGCATCGACGTCCTCCTGCGAGGTGACGCCAAGCACGCCGCCGAAATGGTCGGCGTGGCTGTGGGTGTAGATCACCGCGACCACCGGGCGGTCGCCGCCGCGATGGGCGCGATACAGCCCCAGCGCCGCGGCGGCGACCTCCGTGGAAATCAGTGGGTCGATGACGATGATGCCGCTGTCGCCCTCGACGAAGGTGATGTTCGAGAGGTCTAAACCGCGTACCTGATAGATGCCGGGAACCACTTCGTAAAGGCCTTGCTTGGCGGCCAGCGTCGATTGTCGCCAGAGACTGGGATGCACCGACGTCGGGGCGGGGCCGTCCAAGAATGAATAGGCGTCGTTGTCCCACACCACCCGCCCGTCGGCCGCTTTGATCACGCACGGGGACAGGGCGGCAATGAATCCGCGGTCGGCATCGGCGAAATCCGTCTCATCATGGAACGGCAGAACATGTTCGCGATGGGCCGATTCGATGATTGCGCTGGGCGATTTGTGGTCCACCGTCTTACCTTGCCACTAATGCGCCATCGGCCAAGGTTGTTCCGACGGCTTTTCGCCGTCCAATTAATGAACACAGCAACAATTTCTGCGGGTTCTGGATTCGTAGCCCAGTTAACCCGCATACTGCCCAGACGGCCCTCAATGCCGAGGACCGCAACTTTCGGGCAAAGGAGTACAGGTGAAGCGTGGACTGACCGTCGCGGTGGCCGGAGCGGCAATTCTTGCCGCGGGCATTTCCGGCTGTTCGAGCAACAAATCAAATGGCGTTTCGACCTCGGTGCCGGGAGGCTCGGTGTCGGCAGGCGGCAACAACTCGTCGAAGGTCATCATCGACGGCAAGGACCAGAACGTCCAGGGCACCACGATTTGCACGAAGGCCGGCGGCAATATCTCCATCGCGGTCGGTGGGAACACCACCGGGATCAGCGTCGTGCTCGCCGACGCCAATCCGCTCGCGGTGAAAGCGGTCCAACTCGGCAACGTCAACGGCGTGACGCTTCAGTACGCGCAAGGTGGCCAGGGCAACGCCTCGGCGACCAAGGACGGCAACACGTACAAGGTCACCGGCACCGCAACCGGTGTCGACATGGCCAACCCGATGCAGCAGGTGAACAAGCCGTTCGAAATCGACGCGACTTGCTCCTGACTTAAGGCTCGCCAGCGGGCGGTTGCCATCCATTCGGTGGCAACCGCAGCGTGAACGCGGTGTGGCCCGGCACGCTGTCCACCGCGATACTTCCGTTGTGCGCCTTGACAACCGCCGAGGCGATCGCCAGGCCCAGTCCGGTGCTGCCGCCCTTGCGCGAGCGCGAGGAGTCGCCGCGGGCAAAGCGTTCGAAGACCTCGGACTGTAGCGCCGCCGGGATGCCGGGCCCGTTGTCGACGACCTGCAGCACGGTGTGTGACGGCTCGGTGCTCAATCGGATCGTCACGACGGTGCCCGCCCCGGTGTGCACCCGGGCGTTGGCAAGCAGGTTCGTCAGCACCTGATGCAGGCGCGCCGCGTCGCCAGTGACGACCACCGGTTCTTCGGGCAGGTCGAGTTCCCACTGATGATCGGGTCCGGCGACGTGAGCGTCGCTGACCGCGTCCACCGCCAACCGGGACAGATCGACCGGTTCGCGTTCCAAGGGACGGCCGGAGTCCAGCCGGGCCAGCAGCAGCAGGTCCTCGACGAGGCGCGTCATCCGCTCCGTCTCCGAAGCCACCCGGCTCATCGCCTGCGCAACCGCTTCGCGATCGTCGCCCATCCGTTGGGTCAGTTCGGTGTAGCCGCGGATCGCCGCCAGCGGCGTGCGCAGCTCGTGGCTGGCGTCGGCGACGAACTGGCGAACCCGCGTCTCGCTGGCCTGCCGCGCCGACAGTGCGGCAGCGATGTGGTCCAGCATCTGATTGAGGGCAGCACCCAGTTGCCCCACCTCGGTGGACGGGTTCGCGTCGGATTCACCTACGCGCACAGGGAGTTTCACCTCGCCGCGCGCCAGCGGCAAGCCGGCCACCTCGCTCGCGGTCTGCGCGACGCGGCGCAACGGCGCCAGCGCCCGCCTGATGATGATCACACCGGCGGTGGTGGCCGCGACCAGCGCGACGACGGTGACGATCCCGAAGATGACGAGCATCCGCATCAGGGTGGCGTCGATGTTGGCCATCGACAGGCCGGTGACGATGACGTCACCGCCGCTGCGGCTCGGCGCCGCGACCACCCGGTAGCGGCCTAGCCCGTCGAGGTTGAGGGTCACCGGCTTGCGGCTGCCGGCGATCCCGGACAGTTGCTGCTGGGCGGTCGGGGTCAGCCCGGCCCGGTCGCCGCTGCTCGTCGTGTAACCGGCGTCCACCGTGTCCCCGTGGCTGACCACCGCGGCCACCATGCCCGCCGGCTGGCCCGGCGCGTCCAGGAATCGCGGGCCGGGGCCCGGACGCGGATAGACGCGCTGATGCCGCCAGCCCGAATGCGGCGGCTCGGGGTACATGAGCGCCGAACGGAAGGAGGTGCCGGCGAGCTGACCGTCGAGCTGGGCCACCAGGTGGTGAAGCAACGCCAGTTCGGTCGCCGCGGTGATGCCGACGCAAACGATTGCCAACACGACGATCTGCCCGACCAGCAGCCGAAGGCGAAGGGACCAGACCCTTCGGGTATCAGCGGGCCGGCTTGAGGACATAGCCCGCGCCGCGCAGCGTGTGGATCATCGGTTCTCGGCCGTTGTCGATCTTCTTGCGCAGGTAGGAAATGTAGAGCTCGACGATGTTGGACCGGCCGCCGAAGTCGTAACTCCATACCCGGTCCAGTATCTGGGCTTTGCTCAGCACGCGCTTGGAGTTGCGCATCATGAATCTCAACAGTTCAAACTCGGTGGAGGTCAACGAGATTGGCTCGCCCGCGCGGGTGACCTCGTGGCTGTCCTCGTCGAGCACCAAGTCTCCGACCACCAACTGCGCGCCGCTGTCGACCGTTGTCACCCCGGTGCGGCGCAACAGGGCGCGCAGGCGCAGCACGACCTCTTCGATGCTGAACGGTTTGGTGACATAGTCGTCGCCACCGGCCGTCAGGCCGGCGATGCGGTCTTCGACGGCATCCTTGGCCGTCAGCAGCAGGACCGGCAGTTGCGGATTCTCCTCGCGCAGTTTGCGCAAGACGTCGAGGCCGCTCATGTCGGGCAGCATCACGTCCAGGACGACCACGTCGGGCCGCTGGGAGCGAGCGGTCGCGATTGCCGACGCCCCGTCGCCGGCGGTGCAGATGTTCCAGCCCTCGTAGCGCAGGGCCATCGACACCATGTCGGCCAGCACCGATTCGTCGTCAACGACCAGAACATTGATGGGGTTGCCGTCGGCGCGACACATGACAACCCGCTCTACCGAGGCTCGGGGCTGGGTCACAGCGTCCAGTATCCCCGCCGCGGGCTGAGCCAAGGCTATGCCGAACCTATGCGTGTCCTGTGAAACGGATCGCGCGGCTGCCAGGCAGCCGCGCGATCCGTCTTCGGCAGAAGCCGTTAGTACCAGTAACGACGTCCGGCGACCGGGCGGCCGACCGAGCCCAGAATCCAGAGCACCACGCCGATGACCAGTAGCACGATGCCCAGCGTGGTCAGGATGGGTACGTGGAAAAAGAATCCCAGGATAAGCAGGATGATCCCTAAGATAACCATGTCGACTTCCTTTGAGTGAGTGGTTAGAGGTTGATCGATTGCATTGAACTTGGTTGCGGCAGATGACAATCCGTCACTTTTGGATTGACACCGAAGTAATTCAAGGGGCCAGCGATCACGGTTACCGCGACCGTGCCCGCCGAGGCGCATGAGGTGTTGTCGTTTTTGAAGTAGTCGCGCTGCCACGCCGCGAAAACCCCGATCAGCAACCACACCAACGCAACCGTTCCGATGATCCCGCTGCCACGCATCGTGACCTCCAATGTGGACGAGAAGAAGTTTTCTCGTGGACCTGAAGTTACCCATTCGACTTATGTCTAAACATGCAATGGGTTATGCAACAGTGCTTGTCGGCGCAGCTCGTTGCGTTAGATGTGGTCGGCAAGCCAGGTAGCGGCGCGCTTTTTCGACGCCCGGGATAACCAGGCGTCCTGAATGAGCTCAGCTAACTCGGTCCTGCTGATTTCCGCCAGCCGGCTGGCCCGCACCAACACCGAAGGGTGACCGTCGAAGTGGTCCGTGGTGAAGAACGGCGAACCCGGATCGGAAATCAACGCCAACTTGTCGCTTTCCGATTCCACCCACAGCATGATCACATCCGCGTAGCGCTCGCCGGTGTCGGGATCGATCGCGTCGGGCCGGGGCGTGCGGAAAAAGACGAATGACTTCCCGCCCACCTGGTAAATCGCATTGCCCTTGGGGCCGTCCAAACGCTGGACGTGCGGCATCGCGGCGGCGATCTCATGCACGTCGCTTAGCCGGGCACGTCGAGCAGCCATAGCGGCGAGGGTACCGTCCGCCTGTCATTCTGGCGAGAACCGTTGCGGTACTTGACGTTAACCTCGCGGAGATCCGTCGGGCAGATCAGCCCGCCGTCCGCTGCGCGGACACGTAGAGAGTGGGCGGCATCGAGTCCTCCGCGCCCGGCGGAACACTGCGGCCATACCGCGCCATCAACTCCGCGAACGAGGCCGTCGTGACGTCCCAGCCGCGCTCACGCAGCCAGCCGTCGACGGGCGTGCGCTCCTCGGGATACCACAGGTCATCGAAGTCCGTGATCTCGGCGTTGACCAGTTCGGCGGCCGCGGCCCGCATCCGGCGCATGTCGTCGCGCTGGCGCTGCACACGAGCCGGATCGGTGAAACCCGCGGCGGGCACGTTGGACGCCAGCCGACTGCCCTCCACACTCAGCGAATCGATCCGTTCGAACAACAGGTCCTGGGCCTGCGCCGGCAGGTAGCGAACGAGTCCCTCGGCCGACCACACGGCGGGCTTGGAGGGGTCGAATCCCGCCTCCCGCAGCGCTTTCGGCCAATCCTGACGCAGGTCGATCGGGACGTTGACCAGCCGCGCCCTGGGCTGCGCCCCGTGCTCGCGCAGCGTGTCGGACTTGAATTCCAGCACCTTGGGCTGGTCGAGTTCGTAGACGACGGTTCCGTCGGGCCAGGGGAGGCGCCAGCTGCGTGCGTCAAGGCCGGCCGCCAGGATCACCACCTGCCGAACGCCGGCGTCCGCGGCGCCGAGGAAGAACTCGTCGAAGAACGCCGTCCGGGTGGCCATGAAGTCGACCATCAGCTGTAGCCGATTGCGTAGGTCCGGCTCGATGTCGCCCGCCTTGGCCAGCAGCGCCGGGTCGGCGTAAACGCTCCACATCCCCTCGCCCGCGGCGTCGACGAAGATGCGGGCGAAGGGGTCGTTGATCAGGGGGTTCTCGCTCTCGGTTTCGGCCGCGCGAGCTGCCGCCACACCGAGCGCGGTGGCGCCCACGCTTTGAGTGATCTCCCAGGAGTCGTCGTCGGTCCGCGGCATCGCCAGTTCCCTTCCCCAGAAAGTAAGTTATGCACACTATTCTTCCAGGCGCCGCCGGCCGGGGTCGCCCGTCGCCCCTGTCCTAGTCTTTTTCGCAGACGGTCCACAGGTTGCAAGGGAGTGCCATGACGCCCACCCCGTCACGTACGCCGCGGGAGGTCTTCGCCCACCACGGCACCGCGCTGGCCGCGGGCGACCTTGACGAGATCGTCGTCGATTACACCGAGGATTCCGTGCTGCTCAGCCCAGCCGGCGTGGCTCGCGGCAAGGCGGCCATTCGCAGAGTCTTCGCGACATTGCTCGCCGACCTGCCGGATGCGAACTGGGACTTGAAAACTCAGCTCTTCCACGAGGACGTGCTGTTCCTCCAGTGGTCGGCCGACTCGGCTGTCAATCGGGTCGACGACGGCGTCGACACCTTCGTGTTTCGCGACGGCATGATCCGAGCGCAAACCGTCCGATACACGCCGCACCCAAAGGGCTGAAGAGTGGATTACGTGAACCTGGAAGCCGTAGCGGAGTGGATGTCCGGGCAGGGACTCGGCGAGGGGCCGCTACAGGACGTTTCCAATGTCACCGGCGGAACTCAGAACGTCATGGTGCGGTTCACCCGGGCCGGCCGCCAGTATGTGCTGCGGCGCGGACCGCGACACTTGCGCCCGCGTAGCAACAGCGTGATCCTGCGGGAAACGAAAGTCCTTGCCGCACTGGCTGGTTCGAACGTCCCCCATCCCCACCTCATCGCCGCCTGTGCGGACCCGAGTGTGCTGGGAGACGCCGTCTTCTACCTGATGGACCCGGTCGACGGATTCAACGCCGGCGAAGGCCTGCCACCCCTGCACGCCGGCGACGCCAAAGTGCGTCACGGAATGGGACTGTCGATGGCCGACGCGCTGGCCAACCTGGGCGCCGTCGACCATGTCGCAGTGGGCCTCGCCGATTTCGGCAAGCCCGAGGGTTTCCTGGAACGCCAGGTGCCGCGCTGGCTTTCGGAGCTGGAGTCCTACAACGAGTACGACGGTTACCCAGGGCCCGACATCCCGGGCATCGAGCAGGTGTCGTCCTGGCTGGACCGGCACCGACCCGCCCACTGGAGGGCGGGCATCATGCACGGCGATTATCACGCCGCGAACGTGATGTTCTCCCGCACCGGCCCGGACGTGGTCGCCATCGTCGACTGGGAGATGTGCACCATCGGAGACCCGCTGCTGGACCTGGGCTGGCTGCTGGCCACCTGGCGCCAGCCCGACGGCTCCAGCGTGTTCAGCCACGCCCTTGGCGGGCAGGACGGGTTGGCCAGCACCGACGAGCTGCTCGAGCGCTACGCCGCCAACACCACCCGCGACCTGTCCCACATCACCTGGTACACGGTGCTGGCCTGCTTCAAGCTCGGGATCGTGATCGAGGGAACGTTGGCCCGTGCCTGCGCCGGTAAAGCCGAGAAGGAGGTCGGCGACCAACTGCACGCGGCCACGGTGCACCTGTTCGAGCGGGCGCTGGGCCTCATCTCCGATGAGGGCTCCTACTAACATCTCCTCTCGTGCCGCCTTATCCCGAGGAACCGGATTTCTACTCCGAGCCGACCGCGGCCGCGCGGTACGGCGGATATTACGAGCCCGAGCCACAATCGCCTGAGCCACCGGAGCCGCCGACGCCGTGGTACCGCCGTCCGGCGGCGCTGGTCGCGGCCGGCGCCATCGGGGTGATCGTGCTGGCTGCGCTGGTGTTCGCGGTGGTCAAGCTGACTGGCGGGTCGTCACCGGCGCCCAGCCCCGCCACCACAACCACGCCTGTCCCGTCCGCCACCGCGCCGGTGACCACCACGGAGCAGGCGCCGCGGCACCATAGGGGCGGCGGTGGCGGAGGCCCGACCGAGACGGTGACCGAGACGGCCCCGCCGCCGTCGAGCACCGAGACTCCTACGACGACAGAGCCTCCGAGCACGGTCACGGTGTCGCCGAGCACCGAAACCAGCACCGTCACACAGACCGTGACCGAACCGCCTCGCCGGGGGCCGTTCGGCGGACCGTTCCAGCCGTTCCAGCCGCGCCCCTAGCGCGGCGGAGTGCACGCGGGCGGTGAGTGATCCGGCTGCTGGCATGACGTTAGTCGTGGGCGGAAGGTATCGGGAAAGCCGCGCCTACAACAAACTGGCGCTTCACGATTCGAATCATTTCGGATGCCCCGAACAAGCCCTGAGCCCTGAGCGCGCCCGAAGGGATTCGAACCCCTAACCTTCTGATCCGTAGTCAGATGCTCTATCCGTTGAGCTACGGGCGCCTGTCATTCAGTTGTCGTTCCGTGTTCCGTGGCGGAGGCGAGAGGATTTGAACCTCCGGTCCCCTTTGAGGGGGACAACTCATTAGCAGTGAGCCCCATTCGGCCGCTCTGGCACGCCTCCCTTGGACTTCCTGAGGGTACCGGACCCCTTTCCGCTCGCGCGGAGCCATACCTTACACAGTCGAGACATAAACTGTCGAAATGACCGCCCGCCTGCGCAACGAACTGGTCGGACTGCCGGTGTATGTCCCCGGCAAGAACGTGCCCGGCTCGATCAAGCTGGCCAGCAATGAGACCGTCTACGGCCCGCTGCCCAGCGTGCACGCGGCGATCGAGCGCGCGGTCGCCGTCGTCAACCGCTACCCGGACAGCGCCAGCGTCGAACTCAAGGCGGCGCTGTCCGTGCACCTGGGTTCCCACGTCGCCCCCGAGCAGATCGCGGTCGGTAGCGGTTCGGTCACCTTGTGCCAGCAGCTAGTTCAGATCACCGCCGCCGCCGGTGATGAGGTGATGATCGGCTGGCGCAGCTTCGAGTGCTACCGGCCCATCATCCAGGTGTCCGGCGCGACCACCGTCAAAGTTCCGCTGACCGAGCACACGCACGACCTCGACGCGATGTTCGCCGCCATCACCGACCGCACCCGGCTCATCTTCGTGTGCAACCCGAACAATCCGACGTCCACCGTCGTCGACCCGGACGCACTGACGCGATTCGTCGAGGCCGTGCCGCCTCACGTCCTGATCGCCATCGACGAGGCTTACGTCGAATACATCCGCGACGGCATGCTGCCCAACAGCCTGGATCTGGCGCTGACCCACGGCAATGTCGTTGTGCTGCGGACTTTTTCGAAGGCCTACGGGTTGGCGGGGCTGCGCGTCGGTTACGCGGTGGGCCACCCGGACCTGATCATCGCGCTGGACAAGGTGGTCATGCCGTTCGCCGTGACGAACTTCGCGCAAGCGGCCGCCATCGCGTCGCTCGAGGCCTCCGACGAGCTGATGGCCCGCACCGACGCGCTGGTCGTCGAGCGCACCCGCGTCGGTGACGCGCTGCGCGACGCCGGATTCGAGCTGCCCCCTTCGCAGGCCAACTTCCTGTGGCTACCGCTGGGTGAGCGCACCATGGATTTCACCGAGCAGGCCGCCGACGCACACCTGGTGGTGCGGCCGTTCGCGAACGAAGGCGTCCGTGTCACCATTGGTGCGCCGCAGGAAAATGACGCGCTGCTGCATTTTGCCCGCGATTGGATAGCCCGCACCGAATCGTAAGGAGACGCCGTGGACCTCGCGCGGAAGAAGTTCACCGAGTTCAAGGAGCGCAGCGGCGACATCCCGGATTCCGAGCTCGACGAATTCTGGGCCGAGCTTGCGCCCGCGACGATCGACGGGATGCTCGGCGAATGGAAGGGCGGCGAGTTCCAGACCGGCCACAAGATGAACGGCCAACTGGAGAAGGCCGGCTGGTACGGCAAGACCTTCAAGTCCGCCCGCGACGTGCAGCCACTCGTCTGTCTCGACGCCGACGGCAACAAATTCTCCAACGTCGAGATGGGCAAGGGCGAGGCCAGCCTGTGGCTGGAGGACTTCCGCGGAGAGGTCACCGCGACCATGGTTTACGACGGTCAGCCGGTGCACGACCACTTCAAGAAGATCGACGACAACGCCGTGATGGGCATCATGAACGGCAAGGGCGTCCGGGATAACGGCAAGTACTACTACTTCTACCTCGAGCGGGAGTGAGTCTTCGACGCTCGAGCGTGAAGTTAGTTTCACATTCGTCACTCAGCGTGAAGCCAACTTCACGCTCGGCAATAGCACCGAAGGCGTAGAACTACCCCGCGGGGTTGCGTCCGGTGAACGCGACCAACTGCTCGAGCGCGCCGGCGTCCGCGGGGACGTCGACCGGGTCGTCGAACCCGGCCTGACCGCGTAGCTCCGGACGGATGATCTGACGCGCGAGCCCCAGCACGTACTCCGACAGTGGCTCGGGGGCGTCCACGTCGCGGCCCAGCGCGGTGGCGTAATCCCATGCGTGGACCAGGAATTCGATCGACAGGATGGCGCACGCGCTGTTCGCGGGCATCTCGCCCTTGCCGAACGGCACCGACCCGTCCAGACCGTGGCGGTGCCAGGCGTCCAAGGCCGGCCGAGCGGCGGCGATCACCTGACGTTCCACCGAATCGCCCTCCTCGCGCGCCGGAATGTCCGCGCCGACCATGCCGCCGAGGGCCGAGATCGAGTTCAGCAGGTGCCCGGTCAGATCCGACACGTCGAATTCCGTGCACGGCGTCCGTCGTGACAGGTCGTCGGAGGCGATCGTGTGCAGCACCCGCTGCAGCACCCCAAGCGTGTCCTCGGCGCTGTGCAGCTCGTCGGTGGGCGGGGAATGCGGTCCGGGTCGCAAGTCTGGAGCCATATTCGCCACGCTACGGTCTCGATATGGCGCAAGCATACGAATCCGTCACCGTCGAGACGAAAGACCACGTCGCCCAGGTGACGCTGATCGGACCGGGCAAGGGCAATGCGATGGGACCGGCCTTCTGGTCGGAAATGCCCGAGCTGTTCGCGGCGCTGGACGCCGACCCCGAGGTGCGGGCCATCGTGCTGACCGGCTCGGGCAAGAACTTCAGCTACGGCCTGGACGTGCCGGCGATGGGCGGTTCGTTCACCCCGCTATTGTCCGGCGACGCGCTGGCCGGCCCGCGCGCGGTGTTCCACCGCGAGGTCAAGCGCATGCAGGCCGCGATCACCGCCGTCGCCGACTGCCGGACCCCCACCATCGCGTCGGTGCACGGCTGGTGCATCGGCGGCGGCGTCGACCTCATCTCGGCGGTGGACATCCGCTACGCCAGCGCCGACGCCAAGTTCTCGGTGCGGGAGGTCAAGCTCGCCATCGTCGCCGACGTCGGTAGCCTGGCCCGCCTGCCGATGATCCTGAACGACGGGCACCTGCGCGAGCTGGCGCTGACCGGCAAGGACATCGATGCGGCCCGCGCGGAGAAGATAGGTCTGGTCAACGACGTGTACGCCGACGCCGAGGCCACCCTGGCCGCGGCGCACGCCACCGCCGCGGAGATCGCCGCCAATCCCCCGCTGACGGTGCACGGCGTCAAGGACGTGCTCGACCAGCAGCGCATCGCGGCGGTATCGGAGAGCCTGCGGTATGTGGCCGCCTGGAACGCGGCCTTCCTGCCGTCCAAGGACCTGACCGAAGGCATCTCGGCGACGTTCGAGAAGCGCCCGCCGCAGTTCACCGGGGAATAACCGGACGCCACGTACCCTCGCTGGGGTGAACCAGCCGCGCTCAGCGACTCCCGACGGCAGAATCCGCGTCCCGGCCGATTTGGACGCCGTGACGGCGATCGCCGACGAAGACCACTCCGAGATCGACAGCGCCGCCGTCGACCGGATCTGGCAGGCGGCGCGACATTGGTATCGCGCCGGCTTCCATCCCGCGATCCAGCTGTGCATCCGACAGCACGGCCGCGTGGTGCTGAACCGCGCGATCGGCCACGGCTGGGGCAACGCCCCCAGCGACCCACCCGACGCCGAGAAGATCGCGGTCACGCCGGACACACCGTTCTGCGTGTACTCGGCCGCCAAGGGCATGGCGGCGACGGTGGTGCACATGCTCGTCGAGCGCGGCGTCTTCTCGCTCGACGACCGGGTGTGCGACTACATCCCCACGTTCACCAGTCATGGCAAGCATCGGATCACCATCCGGCACGTGATGACTCACAGCGCCGGGCTGCCGTTTCCCACCGGGGCCAAGCCGGACGTCAAGCGAGCCGACGACCACGAATACGCACAGCAGAAGCTGGGCGAGCTGCGACCCCTGTACAGGCCGGGGCTGGTGCACATCTACCACGCGCTGACCTGGGGTCCGCTCGTGCGCGAGCTCGTCTACGCGGCCACCGGCAAGGAGATTCGCGAAATACTGGCCACCGAGATCCTCGACCCGCTCGGCTTCCGGTGGACGAACTTCGGCGTCACCAAGGAAGACCTGCCGTTGGTCGCGCCGAGTCACGCCACCGGCCGCCCGCTGCCGCCGGTGATCGCGCAGATCTTCCGCAAGGCGATCGGCGGAACGGTGCACGAGATGATCCCGATCACCAACACCCCGCTGTTCCTCAACACGATCATCCCGTCGTCCAACACGGTCTCGACCGCGCAGGAAATGTCACGCTTCGCCGAAATCTGGCGCCGCGGAGGCGAACTCGACGGCGTCCGGGTGATCAGTCCGGAGACCATGTACCGTGCCGTGACCCAATGCCGAAGGCTGCGACCCGATTTCGCGGTCGGGTTGCACCCGGCCCGCTGGGGCACCGGATTCATCCTCGGCACCAACCGGTGGGGCCCGTTCGGGCACAACGCGCCCCACGCGTTCGGCAACCTGGGCCTGGTCAACATCGCGATCTGGGCCGACCCCGCGCGCGGGCTGTCGGCCGGCGTCGTGAGTAGTGGCAAACCCGGGCGGGATCCCGAAGCCCGCCGGTACACCGCCCTGCTGGACACGATCACCGCCGAAATCCCAACCGGTTGACGACGGCGGCAGTGGGAATCCTGCCACCCATGGCTACCTATCGAGTGCTCGATCCCAAGGGCGAAGTCGTCGCCACCAAAGACATCGAAAGCGCCGACGACGCGCACGCGTGGTTCGTCGACCAAAAAGCCGACAACAGCGAGCTGGGCTGGCGCATGGAAGTCGAGCATGACGGCGAATGGCACTTCTTCGACGACACCGAGGGCGATCGAAGCTAGGTGTTTGTCCCCGGCGCGGGGGCACCCAACACGGTATGGACTCGCAACGCTTCCGCAAGCTGCTGGACGCACCGGGGCCGTTCGCCTCGGTGTACTTCGACGACTCACACGACACCCACGACGCCGAGGCTCAGCTCGAGCTGAAGTGGCGGGCGGTCAAGGAAGCTGGAACGCTCAGCCGCCGGGGCGACGGTGATCGGCCAGCTCGAGGACGCGATCATGAGCCTGCGTCCGCCGATAGGCCGCAGCGGGCGCGCGGTGATCGCCACGCTGCCCGAGCGACTGCAGGAGCGCACGGTGGCACTCGAGATCGGGGCACGGCACAGCGGTCACGACTTCGGCGAGATCGAGCACGCCATCGAGGGCGAATTCGTCAAGCGCCAGCTGCGCTACGCGCCGACCCTGCATCGCAGTGTCGAGTGACCACAGCGGTGGCGGAGGGATTTGAACCCCCGGACGGTGTTAGCCGTCTCTCGCTTTCAAGGCGAGTGCATTAGGCCGCTCTGCCACGCCACCGCTGATCAGGGTAGCGGGACTCGGTAGCGTGGCCTGCATGCGCGCCATCGTCGCCGAATCCGCCGATCAGCTTTCGTGGCAGGAAGTACCCGACGTGTCCGCCGGTCCAGGCGAGGTCCTGGTCGAGGTCGCCGCGGCCGGGGTGAACCGCGCCGACCTGCTGCAGGCCGCCGGCAAGTACCCGCCGCCGCCGGGTGCGAGCGAGATCATCGGCATGGAGGTGTCCGGCGTCATCGCCGATGTCGGCCCCGATATCACGAATTGGTCTGTCGGACAACAGGTTTGCGCATTGCTCGCCGGTGGCGGCTACGCCGAATACGTCGCCGTGCCGGCCGGGCAGGTGATGGCGGTCCCCTCTGGCGTCGACCTGGTGGACGCTGCCGGATTACCCGAAGTGGCCTGCACCGTCTGGTCGAATCTGGTGCTGACCGCGCACCTCGGCAAGGGGCAGCTGCTGCTGATGCACGGCGGGGCGAGCGGCATCGGCAGTCACGCCATCCAGGTCGCCCGGGCGCTGGGTGTGCGCGTGGCCGTCACCGCCGGATCGGCGGAGAAGCTGGAGTTCTGCCGTGAGCTCGGCGCCGAGATCACCATCAACTACCACGACGAGGACTTCGTCGCGCGCCTGCAGGAGGCCGGCGGCGCTGACGTGATCTTCGACATCATGGGCGCCTCCTATCTCGACCGCAACATCGACGCCCTGGCCACCGACGGACAGCTCGTGATCATCGGCATGCAGGGCGGCATCAAGGGCGAGCTCAACATCGGCAAGCTGCTGGGCAAGCGGGCGCGGGTCATCGGCACCACGTTGCGCGCCCGCCCGGTCACCGGACCCAACAGCAAGACCGAAATCGTGCAGGCGGTGATCGCGTCCGTGTGGCCGATGATCGCCGAGGGCCGCGTCCGGCCGATCATCGGCGCCCGCCTGCCCATCCAGCAGGCCGGTGAGGCACATCAACAGCTTTCGTCGAGCAAGGTGACCGGAAAGGTCGTCCTGACGGTCTAGCCAAGGGCTCGGGCCGTCGAGTGTGCGCCCAGGGCTTTCAGTGTGCAACGTCGGCGAAATCTACGCCGGATTCCCGCCGTGAGTGCACACGCGATGACGGTCTAACCGAGCGACGCGAGCGCGCGCACCAACTGGTCGACTTCTGCCGTCGTCGAGTAGTGCGCCAGGCCGACCGTCACCGCGCCGCCGACGTCGTTGACGCCCAACACGTCGAGCGCGCGGGACCTTTCGTTGGTGACGGCCAGAATTCCGTTGTCCGCCAACCGCTGAACGACTCGCTCGGCGGGCACGCCGTTCAAGGCGAAACTGACCACCGGGATCCGCACCTCCGGGCGGCCGATCACCATCACCAACGGCAGTGACCGCAACGACACCATCAGATAGTCGTAGATCCGGTTCAGGTACGACGTGGCGGATTGCATCGATACCGCCAGGCGTTCGCGCCGGCCGCCGCGGGCGGATTCGTCGAGCGACGCCAGGTACTCGATGCTGGCCACCACCCCGGCCAGCAGACCGAACTGGTGCGCACCGATCTCCAGGCGGGCCGGCCCAACGGCCTTGGGATCCGGCGAGATGGAACTGAACGAGTTGAGCAACGCGGGATCGCGGAACACGATCGCGCCGATCGGCGGACCGCCCCACGCCGCGGCGTTCACCGCCACCACGTCGGCGTCGGTTTCCTTGACGTCGAGCAGCCGATAGGGCGCGGCGGCGGAATGGTCGACCACCGCAAGGCCGCCGACGTCGTGCACCAGCTTGGTCATCGCCCGCAGGTCGGTGACCGTGCCCAGCGTCGCGGAGGCCGAGGCCACGGCGACCAGCCGGGTCGACTTTCCGATCAACCCCTCCCACTGCCACGTGGGAAGCTCACCCGTCTCGATGTCGATCTCGGCCCACTTGACCTTGGCGCCGTACCGGTGTGCCGCGCGCAGCCACGGGGCGATGTTGGCCTCGTCGTCCAAGCGGCTGACGATGACCTCGTAGCCCAGGCCGGCCCGCGACGACGACGCCTCGGCCAGCGCCGACAACAAAATCGCCCGATCGGCCCCCAGCACGACACCCGCGGGGTCGACGTTGAACAGATCGGCCACCGCCGCCCGCGCCGCCTCCAGAACGGCGGCACTGCGCTGCGCGGACGGGTGTGCGCCCGCCGTCGTGGGACCGGACCTGCGGAAAGCCGTCGACACCGTGGTCGCGACGGAATCTGGAATCAGCATCCCGCTCGGGGCGTCGAAGTGCACCCAGCCGTCACCCAGCGACGGATGGAGTCCGCGCACCCGGGCGACGTCATATGCCATGTGGGCCACCTTAGGGCTTCCGCTTTTTGCGAAACTGTGACGGTAGCGGGTCCCACAGACGTTCCGGCCAGTTGGTGGCCTCCCGAGCCAGGGCACCCGGCCAGCCATACTAGTCGAGTGGGGCTCTGGTTCGGAACGCTCATTGCATTGTTCTTGCTGATAGCGCCCGGGGCGATCATCGCACGCATCAGTCAGTTGTCGTGGTCGGTCGCTGTCGCGGTCGGCCCGGCGCTGACCTTCGGCATGGTCGCGCTCGCCATTATTCCGTTTGGCGCCATCGGAATTCCGTGGAACGGCTGGACCGCGCTGGCGACGCTGGTCGTGGTGTGCCTGCTGATGATCGTGCTGCAGCTGCTGCTGGCCCGGTTCCGCGACCGCGAAGCGGAAGCTCGCGGGGTCAGCCGCTGGCCGGCCATCACGGTGGGGGTGGGCGTACTGCTGGGCGCCCTGCTCATCATGTGGGCCGCCTACCGCGGACTGGCCGCCCATTGGCAGACCATCCCGAGCACCTGGGACGCGGTCTGGCACGCCAACGAGGTGCGTTTCATCCTGGACACCGGCCAGGCGTCGTCGACGCACATGGGCGAGCTGCGCAACGTCGAGACCCATAAGACGCTGTATTACCCGTCGGTGTTCCACGCCCTGATCGCCGTGTTCTGCCAGCTGACCGGGGCCGCACCCACCACCGGCTACACACTGACGTCGGTCGCGGCATCGGTTTGGCTGTTCCCCACCAGCGCGGCGATGCTGACCTGGCATCTGGTGCGGCGGCACACCACCGAGTGGCGCAGCGCCGGAGCGGCGGCCACCGCGGCGGCGCTGTCGGCATCGTTCACCGCCGTCCCCTATGTCGAGTTCGGTGTGGCCGCGATGCCCAACCTCGCCGCCTATGGGGTCGCGGTTCCGGCTTTCGTCCTGATCACCACCACGCTGCGGCACCGCGACCGCATCCCGGCGGCCATCCTGGCGTGGGTGGGCGTCATGTCCGTGCACATCACCGGCGGGGTGATCGTGCTGTTGTTCCTTGCGGCCTGGTGGCTGATGGATGCGGTGTGGCGTCCGGTGCGCGGCAGGCTGGCAGACCTCGTCGCGCTGGCCTGCGTCGCGGTGGTCTCCGGACTCATCCTGTTGCCGCAGTTCATCAGCGTCCAGGGGCAGGAAGACATCATCGCCGGACACTCCTTTCTGACCTACCTCAGCAAGAAACGCGGACTCTTCGACGCCGTCTTCCAGCACTCCCGCCACCTCAACGACTTCCCGTACCAGTACGGGCTCATGGCGCTCGCGATCCTCGGCGGGCTGCTTTTCGCCTACAAGAGGATCTGGTGGCCGCTGGCGGCGTGGCTGCTACTCGTGGTGGTCGATGTCGACGCGGGAACGCCCCTCGGCGGTCCGGTCGGTGCGGTGGCCGGGATGATCGGCGAGTTCTTCTACAAGGACCCGCGCCGGATCTCGGCGGCCATCACCCTGCTGCTGGAGCCGATGGCCGGCGTCGCGCTGTTCGCGCTCGTCGTGGGCGCCGTGGGCCTCGCGAAACGGCTGGCCGGGCGGGTTCGACCGGCCCTGGCAGGCGACTGGCGCCTCGGGCCGGTTCCGGTGTGGACCGCCACCACAGCGGTGCTGCTGGTGGTTATCACCGTGCTCACCGGGCGCCACTACCTGTATCGGCACATCGTGTTGTTCGGCGACAAGTACGACTCGGTGATGATCGACCAGCGCGACCTGATGGCGATGGCCTATCTGTCCAAGCTGCCCGGCGCCCACGAAACGTTGATCGGCAACGCCAACACCGACGGCACCGCCTGGATGTACGCCGTCGCCGATCTGCATCCGCTGTGGACCCACTACGACTACCCACAGC
This sequence comes from Mycobacterium sp. NGS11, assembly GCF_059813315.1. NCBI lineage: Bacteria > Bacillati > Actinomycetota > Actinomycetes > Mycobacteriales > Mycobacteriaceae > Mycobacterium > Mycobacterium sp. NGS11. Next base: position 21,452 of record NZ_JCALEJ010000028.1, on the reverse strand, counting down.
AGATGGGCCCGGGTCCCAACCGGTACATCTTCTGGACCTCGGCCCGCAAAGGCGAATCCGATCCGCGGGTGCTCGAAGCGATCAAAGCGCTCAATATCCGGTACATCTACACCAGCACGCCGACTGTCCGGGGGTTCGCCGTACCCGAAGGACTAGTGTCACTGGATAAGTCGAAGTCGTGGGCGTTGATCTACGACAATGGCGGTGCCCGAATTTATGAATGGCGACCAAACGGCACGACGCCACACCCATAGTCCACAAAGGATGGTGAAGGATTGAGTACCCGCAACGATGACGACGACGTCGAAATCATCGGTGGCGTCGACCCGCGAGTGATGGCGCTCACCGAGGACGACGCCGACGAGCGCTCCCTGACCGACCTGGTCGAGCAGCCCGCGAAGGTGATGCGCATCGGAACGATGATCAAGCAACTGCTCGAGGAGGTGCGGGCCGCACCGCTGGATGAGGCCAGCCGTAACCGGCTGCGCGAGATCCACGCGACCAGCATCCGGGAACTGGAGGAGGGCTTGGCGCCGGAACTGCGCGAGGAGCTCGATCGCCTGACCCTGCCCTTCAACGAGGACGCCGCGCCGTCCGACGCCGAATTGCGCATCGCCCAAGCGCAGTTGGTCGGCTGGCTGGAAGGGCTGTTCCACGGCATCCAGACCGCGCTTTTCGCGCAGCAGATGGCCGCCCGCGCGCAGCTGGAAAAGATGCGCCAGGGCGCCCTCCCTTCCGGCATCGGCAAGCCGGGCGCGCCCGGGCACGGCCAGTACCTGTAAGCGACCTCGAGTAGGTGACGGTGTCGGGTCCTCACATCGAGACGCACAACGCGTGGGTGGAGTTTCCCATCTTCGACGCCAAGTCGCGCTCGTTGAAGAAGGCCTTCTTGGGCAAAGCCGGCGGCACGATCGGACGCAATAGCTCCAACGTGGTGGTGGTCGAAGCGTTGCGTGACATCACCATGTCCCTCGAGTTGGGTGACCGGGTCGGACTGGTGGGCCACAACGGGGCGGGCAAATCGACTCTGCTGCGCCTACTTTCGGGCATCTACGAGCCCACCCGGGGTTGGGCGACGGTCACCGGCCGGGTCGCACCGGTCTTCGACCTCGGCGTCGGCATGGACCCCGAGATCTCCGGCTACGAGAACATCATCATTCGCGGTCTGTTCCTGGGGCAGACGCGAAAGCAGATGCTGGCCAAGGTCGACGAGATCGCCGAGTTCACCGAGCTCGGCGACTACCTGTCCATGCCGCTGCGCACCTATTCCACCGGCATGCGTGTCCGGCTGGCGATGGGCGTGGTCACCAGCATCGACCCCGAAATCCTGCTGCTCGACGAGGGCATCGGCGCGGTGGACGCCGAGTTCTTGAAGAAGGCGCAGTCGCGGTTGCAGAGCCTGGTGGAGCGCTCCGGAATCCTGGTATTCGCCAGTCATTCCAACGAATTCCTGGCGCGGTTGTGCAAGACGGCGATGTGGATCGACCATGGCGTCATCCGGATGTCCGGGGGCATCGAGGACGTGGTGCGCGCGTACGAAGGGGAAGACGCGGCCCGCCACGTCCGCGAGGTGCTCGAAGAGACCCGGCAGGCGAATCGACTCGAGACACCCCTGGCCCAAAGAGCATCCGGGGATGAGTGAGACCGTCTTCGCCGTCGTCGTCACCCACCGGCGCCCCGACGAACTGGCCAAGTCGCTCGATGTGCTGAGCACGCAGACCCGGCTGCCCGATCACCTCATCGTGGTGGACAACGACGGCCCGGGCTCCGGCCGCGTTCGCGACCTGGTGGCCGGCCAACCGATCCCGACCACCTACCTGGCATCGCGCCGAAACCTCGGCGGCGCAGGGGGTTTCGCGCTGGGCATCCTGCACGCGCTGGCCCAGGGCGCCGATTGGGTGTGGCTGGCCGACGACGACGGCCGCCCACAGGACTCCGGCGTCCTGGCGACCCTGCTGGCCTGTGCCGAAAAGTACGGCCTCGCCGAAGTATCTCCGATGGTCTGCGACTCCGACGACCCGGAACGGCTGGCCTTCCCGCTGCGGCGTGGCCTGGTATGGCGCAGGCGCGCAAGCGAATTGCGCACCGAAGCGGGGCAGGACCTGCTTCCCGGGATCGCCTCGCTGTTCAACGGCGCGCTGTTTCGGGCCACCACCTTGGACGCGGTCGGCGTCCCGGACCTGCGGCTGTTCATTCGCGGCGACGAGGTGGAGATGCATCGCCGGCTGGTGCGGTCCGGACTGCCGTTCGGGACCTGCCTGGACACGATCTACTTGCACCCCTGCGGATCCGACGAGTTTCGCCCGATTCTGGGTGGCCGCATGCACACCCAGTATCCCGACAACCACACCAAGCGGTTCTACACCTACCGCAATCGGGGCTACCTGTTGTCGCAGCCCGGCCTGCGCAAGCTGCTGGTGCAGGAGTGGGTGCGGTTCGGTTGGTTCTTCCTGGTGAGCCGTCGCGATCCGCGCGGTCTGCTGGAATGGATCCGGTTGCGGCGCTTGGGGCGTCGCGAGCAGTTCGGCAAGCCAGCAGAGGAGCGGCGCACATGACGTTCGTCGACGCGGCGGCACAGTCGCGCACCCTTACCCGCGCCCGGGGCGACCTCGTCGCAGGCTTTCGCCGGCACGAGCTGTGGCTGCACCTGGGTTGGCAGGACATCAAGCAGCGCTATCGTCGCTCGGTGCTGGGACCGTTCTGGATCACCATCGCGACCGGAACCACGGCCGTCGCGATGGGAGGCTTGTACTCCAAGCTTTTTCATCTCGAGCTGTCGCTGCATCTGCCGTATGTGACGCTGGGCCTGATCATCTGGAACCTGATCAACGCCGCAATCCTGGAGGGCGCCGACGTCTTCGTCGCCAACGAGGGACTGATCAAGCAACTGCCCACGCCACTCAGCGTGCACGTCTACCGGCTGGTGTGGCGGCAGATGATTCTGTTCGCGCACAACATCGTCATCTACGTCGTGATCGCGATGATCTTCCCCAAACCATGGTCGTGGGCCGATCTTTCGGTGATCCCGGCGCTGGCGCTGATCGTGCTCAACTGCATCTGGGTGTCACTGTGTTTCGGCATCCTGGCGACCCGCTACCGCGACATCGGACCGTTGCTCTTCTCGGTGGTGCAGTTGCTGTTCTTCATGACGCCGATCATCTGGAACGACGACACCCTGCGACAGCAAGGCGCCGGTCGCTGGTCGAAGATCGTCGAACTCAACCCGCTGCTGCACTATCTCGACATCGTGCGCGCCCCCCTGCTGGGCTCGCATCAGGAACTGCGGCACTGGGCCGTGGTGCTGATCTTGACGGCCGTCGGCTGGCTGCTGGCTGCCTTCGCCATGCGCCAGTACCGCGCCCGGGTGCCGTACTGGGTGTAGGACCGTTCCCCCCGGGATCGTCCACGCGGCCATGCTTGCCGGGCGTTCGTTTTGGGTGGACAGTCGTGCACAGACGAACGACGGAGGGCGCCGATGGAAATCGTGCCGTTGGGCCCGGGCTTTGGCGCGGAATTGCGCGGCGTCACCATCCACGACGTTGCGGCCGACGACGCCGCATACGCGACGGTGCGCGCGGCGTTTGAGGAGCACTCCGTTCTGGTCCTGCGCGACCAGGACGTCACCGATGAGGCGCAGCTCGCGTTCTCGCGCCGCTTCGGGCCGCTCGAGGTCACCAAGCCGAACACGCAGGGCCACGGCACCAACCTGGTGATCCTCACGACACTCGACGACCAGGGCAACGTGGTGGCCGAAGATGACCCGATCGCGCTGGAGAACAAGGCCAACCAGCTCTGGCACACCGACAGTTCGTTCAAGCCGGTGCCGGCGCTCGCCTCGGTGCTGTCGTCGCGCATCGTGCCGGCGCAGGGCGGCGAGACCGAGTACGTCTCCACCCGGCTCGCGTTCGGGCGCCTCGATCCGGCATTGCAGCGGCGACTCGAAGATTCCTTCGCCTGGCACGAATACGCCTTTTCGCGCGGCAAGATCGCGCCCGATCTCGTCGGCCCGGCCGAACGGGCCGCGCTGCCGCCGCAATGTTGGCGCCTGGTGTGGCAGAACCCGGTCAACGGCCGCAAGGCGCTGTACATGGCCTCGCACGCCTACGCGATCGAGGGCATGGAGCGCACAGCCGCGCAAGAGCTGCTCGGCGAGCTGACCCGGGCGGCGACCGCCCCCGGCACGAGCTATCTGCACTCGTGGCGCGAGGGCGACGTGGTGATGTGGGACAACCGCGCGGTCATGCATCGCGGCCGGCCCTGGCCGGCGCGACAGCCGCGCCACATGGTGCGGAGCACGATCGCCGCGACGGCCGCCGACGGGCTCGAGGCGATGCGGGCGCCGACACGCCGGGCGGCGCAGTGACGGCGCCGGTGTGGGGAGCCGCGCGGCCGGTGCTGGCGGGCCGCTCGTCGCGGTGTCACACTGGAACGCCACCTGAGCAACCGGGCGAAAGGTCCACCGACGTGAGCAAAAAGGTCCCATCGGCAGCGGACGCCGCGCGGAGCAACCTCGAAGCGGAGCTGGACCGGCTACGGCAACGGCGCGACCGCCTCGAGGCCGAGGTCAAGAACGACCGCGGCATGGTTGGCGATCACGGCGACGCGGCCGAGGCGATCCAGCGCGCCGAGGAACTGGTGGTGCTCAACGACCGCATCGGCGACCTGGACCGGCGCCTGCGGACCGGGCCGTCGGAGTCCGACGCGTCGGAGACGCTGCCCGGCGGCACCGAGGTGACCCTGCGGTTCGCCGACGGCGAGGTCGTCACGATGCAGGTCATCTCGATCGTCGAGGAAACCCCCGTCGGCCGCGAGGCCGAGACGCTGACCGCGCGCAGCCCGCTGGCCCAGGCCCTGGCCGGGCGCAAAGCCGGCGACACGGTGACCTACTCGACGCCTCAGGGCGAGAACCAGGTCGAGCTGATCTCGGTCAAGCTGCCCCGCTGACGCTTGCGGGAAGTGCCCGCCGGCCCCGTTAGACTCCCCTCGATGGTTGCCCCGCTGCCCGGTTCCGCGTCCGAAGAGGTGCGCGCGGACTTGAGCCTGACGACGCAGGTCATTCGGTTCGTCGTCACCGGCGGCCTGGCGGGAATCGTGGACTTCGGGCTCTACCTGCTGCTGTGGAAGGTGCTGGGCGTACAGGTCGACCTGTCCAAGGCCACCAGCTTCATCGTCGGCACCATCACGGCCTATCTGATCAACCGCCGCTGGACCTTCCAGGCGACCCCCAGCACCGCCCGGTTCGTCGCGGTCATGGTTCTCTACGCCATCACGTTCGCCGTCCAGGTCGGGCTCAACCATCTGTGTCTGGCGCTTCTGCACTACCGCGGGTGGGCGCCCCTCGTCGCGTTCGTGATCGCGCAGGGCACCGCGACGGTGATCAACTTCGTCGTGCAGCGGGCCGTAATCTTCCGCATCCACTGAGCCGCCTTCGCCAAGCCCAGATTGCCCGCCTCCTCAGCGGGACGCCCGCGTCCCGCATCGTCGTCGGAGCAGGCGGTACCCTCTTTGACGATGTCGAGCACCGATCCCCTGACCAAGCCCGCCCGGCTGACGGGCTTCGGGCGCACCGCGCCGTCGGTGGCCCAGGTGCTCTCCACCCGCGATCCGGAGGTGATCGCCAAGGCGGTAGCCCGGGTGGCCGACTCCGGCGACCCCAAGAGCCGCGGCGTGATCGCCCGCGGGCTGGGCCGCTCCTACGGAGACAACGCGCAGAACGGCGGCGGCCTGGTGATCGACATGACCGGGCTCAATCGCATCCACTCGATCAGCGCCGACACCCGACTGGTCGACGTCGACGCCGGCGTCAGCCTGGACCAGTTGATGAAGGCGGCGCTGCCGTTCGGGCTCTGGGTTCCGGTGCTGCCGGGTACGCGCCAGGTCACCGTCGGCGGCGCGATCGCCTGCGACATCCACGGCAAGAACCACCACAGCGCGGGCAGCTTCGGTAACCACGTCCGGTCGATGGATCTCCTCATGGCCGACGGCACCGTGCGCACCATCGCCCCGGACGGCGAGGATGCCGAGCTGTTCTGGGCCACCGTCGGCGGCAACGGCCTGACCGGGATCGTGCTGCGCGCCACCATCGCCATGACGCCGACGGAGACGGCCTACTTCATCGCCGACGGCATCGCCACCCGCGACCTCGACGAAACGGTCGCCGTTCACCTCGACGGCAGCGAGTCCAACTACACGTACTCCAGCGCCTGGTTCGACCTGATCAGCCCGCCGCCGAAGCTGGGCCGTGCCGCGGTCAGCCGCGGCAGCCTGGCCAAGCTCGATCAGCTGCCGAAGAAGCTGGCCAAGAACCCGCTGAAATTCGATGCGCCGCAGCTGTTGACGGTGCCAGACGTGTTCCCGGTCAGCGCGATGAACAAGCTGTCGTTCATGGCGATCGGCGAGGTGTACTACCGGCTGGGCGGAACCTACAGCGGCAAGATCCAGAATCTGTCGCAGTTCTACCACATGCTCGACCTGGTCAGCGGCTGGAATAACGCCTATGGCCCAAGGGGTTTCGCCCAACACCAGTTCCTGGTCCCGCCGGACGCGATGGACGAATTCAAGGCCATCATCCGCTGGATCCAGACCAGCGGCCACTACTCGGCCCTGAACGTGTTCAAGCTTTTCGGCCCGGGCAACCGCGCGCCGCTGAGTTTCCCGATGGCCGGCTGGAACGTCGCCATGGACTTCCCCAACAAGCCGGGGATCAACGAGTTCCTCAACGAACTCGACCGGCGCGCACTGGAATTCGGTGGACGGGTGTACACCGCCAAGGATTCCCGCGTGAGCGCCGAAACCTTCCACGCCATGTATCCACGCATCGACGAATGGATCGCGGTGCGCCGCAAGGCCGACCCCTTGCGGGTATTCGCCTCCGACATGGCCCGACGTTTGGAGCTGCTCTAAATGGTGCTCGATGCCGTGGGGAATCCACAGACCATCCTGCTGCTCGGCGGGACCTCCGAGATCGGCCTGGCAATCTGCGAGCGCTACCTGCAGAATGCGCACGCACGGATTGTGTTGGCAGCCATGCCCAGCGACCCCGGCCGCGACGCCGCGGTGGCGCAGATGCAGGCCGCCGGCGCGCGTTCGGTCGAGCTGATCGATTTCGAAGCCACCGATCCCGACACCCACCCCAAGATGATCGATGCGGCCTTCGCCGGCGGAGATATAGACGTGGCCATAGTCGCGTTCGGCATCCTCGGGGATGCCGAAGAGCTCTGGCAGAACCAGCACAAGGCGGTGCTGGCCGCTGAAATCAATTACACCGCAGCGGTTTCAGTGGGCGTGCTGCTGGGCGAGAAGATGCGGGCGCAGGGCTTCGGCCAGATCATCGCGATGAGCTCCGCCGCCGGCGAGCGGGTGCGGCGGTCCAACTTCGTGTACGGCTCCACCAAGGCGGGATTGGACGGCTTCTACCTGGGCCTCGCAGAAGCATTGCGCGAGTACGGTGTTCGCGTGCTGGTGATCCGGCCAGGCCAGGTGCGCACCCGGATGAGCGCGCACGTCAAGGAAGCCCCGCTGACCGTCGACAAAGAATATGTCGCCAACCTCGCGGTGACCGCGGCCGCCAAAGGTAAGGAATTGGTTTGGGCACCAGCAGCATTCCGTTATGTGATGATGGTGTTGCGACACGTCCCGCGTCCCATCTTCCGCAAGCTTCCCATCTGATAATGCGTAACGCGCTGGCCACCCTCGGCCAGATGGCTTTGGCGGTGCTGGTCGCGGTGGCCGTCGCGGTGGTATCGCTGAGCGCCATCGCCCGGGTCCAGTGGCCGGCCTTTCCGTCGTCCAACCAACTGCACGCGCTGACCACCGTCGGGCAGGTCGGCTGCGTGGCCGGCCTGGTCGCCGTCGGCTTTGGCTGGCGGCGCTGCGTCCGTCCCCGCGGCCGGCTGCTGGCCCAGCTGGCCGGGCTGGTGTTCGTCTGCGCATTCACCGTCGTGACCCTCGGCATGCCGCTGGGCGCGACCAAGCTGTATCTGTTCGGCATCTCCGTCGACCAGCAATTCCGCACCGAATACGTGACGCGCCTGGCCGACAGCCCCGCCCTGCGCGACATGACCTATCTCGGCCTGCCCCCGTATTACCCCCCGGGCTGGTTTTGGATCGGCGGGCGCGCCGCGGCGCTCGGCGGGACGCCGGCATGGGAGATCTTCAAGCCGTGGGCCATCACCTCGATCACCATTGCCGTCGCGGTCGCGCTGGTGCTGTGGTGGCGGATGGTCCGCTTCGAATCCGCGCTGATCGTCACCGCCGCCACCGCGGCGGTGACGTTGGCCTACGGCTCGCCCGAACCCTATTCGGCGATGATCACCGTGCTCTTGCCGCCGATGCTGGTGCTGACGTGGTCGGGACTGCGCGCCGGTGAGCGTGGGACTGGCCGCGAACCCGACGCCGAGCGTGAAACTAACTGCACAGTCGAGTCCGAGCGTGAAACTAACTTCACACTCGCGGCAGGGCAGCGAGCGGATCCGGACGCGCCCCCGCGGGCGGGCTGGGGCGCCGTCGTCGCCGCCGGGCTGTTCCTCGGCTGGACGGCCACCTGGTACACGCTGTTGTTCGGGTTCAGTGCCTTCACGATCGGGTTGATGGCCCTGTGGCTGGCCGGCGTCCGCTGGCGGCGGAACCGGAAGACCGGGGGCCTCAAGGCCGCGCTCGATCCACTGTTGAGGCTGGCGGTGATCGCCGGCATCGCCGTGGTGATCGCGTGCACGACGTGGCTCCCATTCGTGGTGCGGGCGGTGCACAGCCCGGTCAGCAACTCCGGCAGCGCCATGCACTACCTGCCGGCCGACGGCGCGGAGTTGACGTTCCCGATGCTGCAGTTCACGCTGCTGGGCGTCGTCTGCCTGATCGGCACCCTGTGGCTGGTGCTGCGGGCCCGTTACTCCGTGCGGGCCGGCGCCCTGGCCATCGGCGTCCTGGCCCTGTACCTGTGGTCGCTGCTGTCGATGCTCACCACGCTGGCGCGCACCACCTTGTTGTCGTTCCGGCTACAGCCGACCCTGAGCGTGTTGCTGGTCGCCGCCGGGGCGTTCGGCTTCGTCGAACTCGCGCAGGCCCTGGCCGCCGCCGGCCGCGACCGCGGTTGGGGTCGCGCCATAGCTCCGGTGGCCGGCGCCGTCGGCCTGGCCGCCGCGATCGCGTTCAGCCAGGACATCCCCGACGTGCTGCGGCCGGACCTCACCATCGCCTACACCGACACCGACGGTCACGGGCAGCGCGGGGACCGGCGGCCACCCAGCGCCGAGAAGTTCTACGCGACAATCGATCACGCCATCACGCAGGTGACCGGCAGACCCCGCGATCAGACCGTCGTGCTGACCGCCGACTACAGCTTCCTGTCCTTCTATCCCTACTGGGGATTTCAGGGGCTCACCTCGCACTACGCCAACCCGCTCGCGCAGTTCGACCTGCGCGCCGCGCAGATCAACAAGTGGTCCAACCTCAAGACCGCCGACGAGTTGATCCATGCCCTGGACACCTGCCCCTGGCCGCCGCCGACGGTCTTCCTGATGCGGCGCGGAGCGGGAGGCAACTACACCCTGCGCCTGGCCGAGGACGTGTACCCCAACCAGCCCAACGTGCGGCGCTACACCGTCGATCTGCGCGGAGCCCTGTTCGACAACCCGCGCTTCGTCGTTCAAAGCGTCGGCCCATTTGTGCTGGCCATCCGCAAACCGGGGATGTGACTGCCGATGAGCACCGACACTGCGCCGCAAAAGGCCGAAGAACTAGCATCTAGCTCCGTGAACGACAGGGAAGCGAATCACCGGATCGCCCGGCTGGTCGCTTCGGTCGCCGGGCTGCTGGGTGTGCTGCTGGCGATCGCCACCCCGCTGCTTCCGGTCGACCAGACCACCGCGCAACTGAACTGGCCGCAGAACGGCACCTTCGGCAGCGTCGACGCACCGCTGATCGGCTACGTCGCCACGGATTTGACCGTCACCGTCCCGTGCCAGGCCGCCGCCGGGCTGACCTCCGGCAAGACGGTGTTGCTGTCGACGGTGCCCAAGCAGGCACCCAAGGCCGTCGACCGGGGACTGCTGATCGTGCGCGCCAACAACGACCTGGTGCTCGTGGTGCGCAACGTCCCGGTGGTGACCGCGCCACTGAGCCAGGTGCTCAGCCCGGCCTGCCAGCGGTTGACTTTCACCGCACACGCCGACCGGGTCACCGCCGAGTTCGTCGGGCTGACCCAGGGGCCTAACGCCGAGCATCCCGGCTCGCCGCTGCGCGGCGAGAAGAGCGGCTACGACTTCCGGCCCCAGATCGTCGGCGTCTTCACCGATCTGAGCGGGCCGGCGCCGTCGGGCCTGAATTTCTCGGCGACCATCGACACCCGCTACAGCAGCAGCCCCACGCCGCTGAAGATGGCCGCGATGATCCTCGGGCTGGTGCTCACGGCCGCCGCCCTGGTCGCCCTGCACGTCCTCGACACCGCCGACGGGACCCGGCACCGCCGCTTCCTGCCCGCCCGCTGGTGGTCGATCGGCGGGCTGGACGCCCTGGTCATCGCCGTGCTGGTGTGGTGGCATTTCGTCGGCGCCAACACCTCCGACGACGGCTACATCCTGACCATGGCCCGGGTATCCGAGCACGCCGGCTACATGGCCAACTACTACCGGTGGCTCGGCACGCCCGAGGCGCCGTTCGGCTGGTACTACGACCTGCTGGCGCTGTGGGCACACGTGAGCACCACCAGCGTCTGGATGCGGCTGCCCACCCTCGCGATGGCGCTGACGTGCTGGTGGGTCATCAGCCGTGAAGTCATGCCCCGGCTGGGCCACGCGGTCAAACAGAACCGGGCCGCGGCCTGGACCGCGGCGGGCATGTTCCTGGCCGTCTGGCTGCCGCTGGACAACGGCTTGCGCCCGGAGCCGATCATCGCGCTGGGCATCCTGCTGACCTGGTGCTCGGTGGAACGCGCGGTGGCGACCAGCCGGCTGCTGCCGGTGGCGATCGCCTGCATCATCGGCGCGCTGACTCTGTTCTCCGGGCCGACGGGCATCGCCTCGATCGGCGCGCTGCTGGTCGCGATCGGGCCGCTGCGGACCATCCTGCACCGCCGCTCCAAGCGGTTCGGCGCGCTGCCGCTGATCGCGCCCCTGCTGGCGGCGGTCACCGTCACCGTCATCCTGATCTTCCGCGACCAGACGCTGACCGGTGAGATCCAGGCGACCATGCTCAAGCGCGCCGTCGGGCCCAGCCTCAGCTGGTTCGACGAACACATCCGCTACGAGCGGCTGTTCATGGCCAGTCCCGACGGGTCGGTCGCCCGCCGATTCGCCGTGCTGGCGCTGGTTCTCGCCCTCGGGATCACGGTCGCGATGTCGTTGCGCAAGGGCCGGATCCCGGGGACGGCCACCGGGCCCAGCCGGCGAATCGTCGGGATCACCATCATCTCCTTCGTGGCGATGATGTTCACGCCCACCAAATGGACCCACCACTTCGGGGTGTTCGCCGGACTGGCCGGGCCGCTGGGCGCGCTGGCGGCGGTCGCGGTGACGTCGGTGGCGATGCGCTCGCGGCGCAACCGCACCGTGTTTGCCGCGGTGGTGCTGTTCTTGGTGGCGTTGTCGTTCGCGAGCGTCAACGGCTGGTGGTACGTATCGAATTTCGGTGTGCCGTGGTCGAATGAGTTCCCGGCCTGGAATTACGCCTTCGCCACCGCGTTGCTCGCGTTGACCGTCGTGGTGCTGCTGTTGGCGGCGTGGTTCCACTTCGTCGACCCGGACAACGGTCCGCCCAAGACCCGCCTGGGCGCCCGGGCCGCCGGAATCGTCCAGTCGCCCTTGGCAATTGCGACCTGGGTGCTGGTGGTGTTCGAGGTCGCATCGTTGACCCTGGCGATGACCGACCAGTATCCGGCATGGTCGGTCGGCCGCTCCAACCTGCAGGCCCTGACCGGCAAGTCCTGCGGGCTGGCCGAGGACGTGCTGGTGGAACAGGACCCGAACGCCGGGATGCTGACGCCGGTCAACGCGTCGGCGGCGGACGCCCTCGGCGCCGGCATGTCGGAAGCCTTCACGCCCAACGGGATTCCCGCCGACGTGCGCGCGGACCCGGTGATGGAACGCCCGGGTGACCGCAGCTTCGTCAACGACGAGGAGAAGACCGGCAGCAACCAGGCCGGCACCGAGGGCGGCACCACCCCCGCACCGGGAATCAACGGATCGTCCGCCCAGCTGCCCTTCTACCTCGACCCCGCGCGCACACCGGTGCTGGGCAGCTGGCGTTCCGGCATCCAGGTACCCGCGCACCTGCGGTCCAGCTGGTACCGGCTGCCCGCCCGGGACAAGGCGGGGCCGCTGCTGGTGGTGAGCGCGGCCGGTCGCTTCGACCCCCGCGAGGTTCAGGTGCAGTGGGCCACCGACGACCAGGCGGCCGGCGGACACCCCGGCGGTTCGCTCCAATTCGCGGACGTGGGCGCGTCACCGGCCTGGCGCAACCTGCGGCTGGCGATGTCCGCAATTCCGAGTACCGCCACCCAGATTCGGCTGGTCGCCGACGACGAAGACCTGGCTCCGCAGCACTGGATAGCACTGACCGCGCCGCGGATTCCGCAGCTGCGCACGCTGCAGGACGTGGTGGGCTCGACCGACCCGGTGTTCCTGGACTGGCTCGTCGGGCTGGCCTTCCCCTGCCAGCGACCGTTCGGCCACCAGAACGGCGTGGACGAGACTCCGAAGTGGCGCATCCTGCCGGACCGATTCGGCGCCGAGGCCAACTCACCGGTGATGGACAACAACGGCGGCGGCCCGCTGGGCGTGACCGAGCTGTTGACCAAGGCGACCACCATGGCGACCTATCTCAAGGACGACTGGTCGCGCGATTGGGGCTCGCTGCAACGGCTGACGCCCTACTACCCCGACGCCGAACCCGCCCACCTGTTGCTGGGGACGGCGACGCGCAGCGGCCTATGGGGCCCGGCGCCGCTGAGACACTAAGGCGCACAACGAATCTCGAGGTCCGCGCGACACGCGGGTGGGCCAGTCTTGCATAGGCCCGCTGGCAACCCTTGAGCTGCGCCATCGGTAAGCCTACACTTACGGTTCGTGGTCACTTACCAAACGGGTGACGTCTGGCTGGCCCTGGCGGACGGGACGCGGCGGGCCATCGTGGAGCGGCTTGCCCACGGGCCGTCGGCGGTCGGCGAGTTGGCCCGCGCCCTGCCGGTCAGCAGGCCGGCGGTGTCCCAACATCTCAAGGTGCTCAAGTCCGCCGGGCTGGTGCGCGACCGCGCCGCGGGAACCCGTCGGGTCTATCAGCTCGACCCCACCGGTCTGCAGGCATTGCGCGCCGACCTCGACCGGTTCTGGACGCAGGCGCTGGCCGGCTACGCGCAAACCATCGACGAGATGAACGAAGGAGAAACATGACGCAGCGGACCCCCGACGTCAACCATCACGTCGTCGTCAACGCCCCCCTCGACCGGGCGTTCGCCGTCTTTACCGAACGCTTCGGCGCGTTCAAGCCGCCCGAGCACAATCTGTTGGCGGTCCCGATCGCCGAGACGGTGTTCGAACCCCACGTGGGCGGCCATATCTACGACCGAGGCGTCGACGGCAGCGTGTGCCGATGGGCGCGAATCCTGGTCTACGAGCCGCCCCACCGCGTGACGTTCAGCTGGGACATCGGTCCGACGTGGCAGGTGGAAACCGACCCGACGAAGGCAAGCGAGGTCGAAGTGCGCTTCACGGCCGAGTCCGACGATCGCACCCGGGTCGAATTGCAACACCGCCATCTGGACCGCCACGGGCCGGGCTGGGAATCCGTCGCCGACGGCGTCGACGGCGATGCGGGTTGGCCGTTGTACCTGAGTCGGTACGCGGGACTGTTCAGCGGCGGTGGTCCGCGATGAGCTCCGACCTGATGGCCATGGCGCGCGAGGAGCGGGCCGACCTCGCGGATTTCCTCGCCACCCTGACACCGCAAGACTGGAGTGCGCCCACCCTGTGCACCCGCTGGAGCGTGAAAGACGTTGTCGCGCATGTGATCAGCTACGATGAGCTGGGCGCGCTGGGGCTGCTCAAACGGTTCGCCAAAGGCTGGATCGTGCGGGCAAACCAGGTGGGCGTCGACGAATTCGCGGCCCTGACCCCACCACAGCTGCTGGAATTCCTGCGCAGCCACCTCCAACCGCGGGGCCTGACAGCCGGTTTCGGCGGGATGATCGCGCTCGTCGACGGCACCATTCATCACCAGGACATTCGGCGCGCGCTTGGCCGGCCGCGCGACGTGCCATCCGATCGACTCGCGCGAATACTGCCGTTGGTGCCCGGTAATCCCCGACTCGGCGCGGGACGCCGGATCCGGGGCCTGCGCCTGCGCGCCACCGATGTCGAGTGGACGCACGGCGACGGGCCCGAGGTGACCGGCCCCGGCGAGGCGCTCCTGCTGGCCATGACCGGGCGCCCGGCCGCCCTGGCCGACCTGACCGGGCCCGGGGTTGCCACGCTGGCGGACCGCGTCCGCGGATAGCGTTCGGTGGCTTGAGGTCCGTCGCCGAGGCGCTGCGCGGCCCCGCGTCCTCATCGGACAAAGCCGCGTCGCTTACGATCGAGCCTCGTGCCCCACGACGGTAAAGAGCGATCGCAGCGGATCCCCCGGTCGGTGGCCGCCATCGCGGGGATCGTGGGCCTGCTGCTGTGCCTGTCCGTCCCGCTGCTTCCGGTGAAACAGACCACCGCAACGGTCCTGTGGCCCCAGGGCAGCACGGACGGGCACGTCAGCCAGATCACCGCTCCCCTGGTGTCGGGGGCGCCCCGCGCGCTGGACATCTCCATCCCCTGCCCGGACATCGCCACCCTGCCCGCCGCCGGTGGGCTGGTGGTCTCGACCCTGCCGCCCGGCGGCATAGACGCCGGGAAGAACGGGCTGTTCGTGCGGGCCAACACCGACGTGGTCGTCGTCGCTTTCCGGGACACCGTGGCCACGGTCGCTCAACGCTCGGCGGTCGCCGCCGGGGCCTGCAGCGTGCTGCACGTCTGGGCCGACGCCGGCGCGTCGGGCGCGGATTTCGTCGGCATACCGGGCGCCTCCGGCGTGCTGCCCGCCGAGAAGAAGCCCCAGGTCGGCGGCGTCTTCACCGACATGAAGGTGCCCGCGGGACCGGGCCTGTCGGCCCGCATCGACATCGACACCCGATTCATCACCGCGCCCACCGTCCTCAAGGAAGTGGTGATGATCCTGGGCGCCCTGGCGGTGCTGACGGCCATCGTCGCGCTCGCGGTGCTGGACCGCCGCAGCCGGGGCAGCAGCGCGCTGCTCAACTGGCGCTCCCCCATCGCGTGGCTCTCCAGATACCGCCCCGGCACGCGCCTGGCCAACTGGCGCCGGGTGGGGATCGCGACGTGGATCGCCGACGCCGGGGTGATCGCGACGCTGCTGCTGTGGCACATCATCGGCGCCACCTCGTCGGACGACGGCTACAACCTGGCCATCGCGCGTGTCGCCCCCGGCGCCGGCTACATCGCCAACTACTACCGCTACTTCGGCGCCACGGACGCGCCCTTCGACTGGTACCTCGGGCTGCTGGCCAAGATGGCCTCGGTGAGCACGGCCGGCGTCTGGATGCGGCTGCCCGCCACGGTGGCCGCGATCGGGTGCTGGCTGATCATCAGCCATTGGGTGCTGCGCCGGCTCGGTCCGGGCCGCGGCGGCCTCGCGGCGAATCGCGTCGCGGTCTTCACCGCCGGCGCGGTATTCGTGGCGGCGTGGCTGCCGTTCAACAACGGTCTGCGCCCCGAACCGCTGATCGCCCTCGGCGTGCTGATCACCTGGATGCTGATGGAACGTGCGATCGCGCTGCGGCGGTTGGCGCCCGCGGCGGTGGCCGTCATCGTGGCGTTGCTGAGCGCGACGCTCGCGCCGCAGGGCCTGATCGCCGTCGCCGCGCTGCTGACCGGGGCGCGGGCCGTCGCCCAGACGATCCGGCGCCGCCGGGCGACCGATGGCTTGCTGGCTCCGCTGGCGGTGCTGGCGGCCTCGCTGTCGCTGATCCTGCTGGTGGTGTTCCGCAGCCAGACGCTGGCCACGGTCGGCGAGTCGGCCCGGATCAAGTACAAGGTGGGCCCCACCATCGCCTGGTACCAGGATTGGCTGCGCTACTACTTCCTCACGGTGGAATCCAACCCCGACGGATCGATGGCGCGGCGATTCGCGGTACTGGTGCTGCTGCTGTGCATGTTCGGGATGCTGGTCACCCTGCTGCGCCGGGGCCGGATCCCGGGCGTGGCCAGCGGTCCGGCGTGGCGGTTGATCGGCGCATGCGCGTTGGGCCTGCTGCTGTTGACGTTCACGCCGACGAAGTGGGCGGTCCAGTTCGGCGCGTTCGCCGGGCTGGCCGGGGCGCTGGGTGCGGTGACCGCGTTCGCCCTGGCCCGGATCGGCCTGCACAACCGCCGCAACCTGACGCTGTACGTGACGGCGCTGCTGTTCGTGCTCGCGGTCGCGACCTCGGGCGTCAACGGCTGGTTCTACGTCGGCAACTACGGGGTGCCCTGGTACGACATCCAGCCGGTCATCGCCAGCCACCCGGTCACGTCGATGTTCCTGGCGCTGTCCATCGCGACCGGCCTGCTGGCCGCCTGGCAGCACTTCCGGATGGACTACGCCGGGCACACCGAGGTCAAGGACAACCGGCGCAACCGGGTGCTGGCGTCGACCCCGCTGCTGGTGGTCGCGACCATCATGGTCGTCGGCGAAGTCGCCTCGCTGACCAAGGGCGCGGTGTTGCGCTATCCCCTCTACACCACCGGCAAGGCCAACCTCGCCGCGATCACTTCAGGGCTCGCGAAGACCAGCTGTGCCATGGCCGACGACGTGCTGGCCGAGCCCGACCCCAACGCCGGCATGCTGGCGCCGGCCCCCGGGCAGACGTTCGGTCCCGACGGCCCGCTGGGCGGTGTCAACCCGGTCGGCTTCAAACCCGACGGCGTCGGCGACGACTTGAGGTCGTATCCGGTGGTGACCAAGCCGGGCGTGGTGAATTCCACCGGGTCGCCCAACAAACCCAATGCCACCATGAGCGACTCCGCCGGCACGGCCGGCGGAAGGGGGCCGGTCGGGGTGAACGGGTCACATGCCGCGCTGCCGTTCGGACTGGACCCGGCCCGCACGCCGGTGATGGGCAGCTACGGCGAGAATTCGCTGGCCGCCACCGCGACCTCGGCGTGGTACCAGCTGCCGCCGCGTAGCCCGGACCGGCCGATCGTGGTGGTGACGGCGGCCGGTGCCATCTGGTCGTACAAGGAGGATGGCACCTTCACCTATGGGCAGCAGCTGAAGCTGCAGTGGGGCCACCGCGACTTGGCCCGTCCCGACGCCACCACCCAGCCGCTGGCAGAGGTGTATCCGATCGACATCGGGCCGGAGCCGGCGTGGCGCAACCTGCGGTTTCCGCTGACCTGGGCGCCGCCGGAGGCGAACGTGGCCCGCATCGTCGCGTACGACCCGAACCTGAGCTCGGATCAGTGGTTCGCGGTCACGCCGCCGCGCGTGCCGGTGCTGCAGACCCTGCAGCAGTTGATGGGGTCACAGACGCCCGTGCTGATGGACATCGCGACGGCCGCGAACTTCCCGTGCCAGCGGCCGTTCTCGGAACACCTTGGCGTTGCCGAACTTCCGGCGTACCGCATCCTGCCCGATCACAAGCAGACGGCGGCGTCGTCGAACGGATGGGAGGCCAGCGAGGACGGGGGTCCGTTCCTGATCACCCAGGCGATGCTGCGCACCTCGACGATCGCGACGTACCTGCGTGGCGACTGGCATCGCGACTGGGGATCGCTGGAGCAGTACTTCCGATTGGTGCCGGCTGATCAGGCGCCGGACGCCACGATCGAACAGGGTGTGATGACAGTGCACGGCTGGAGCCGGCAGGGACCGATTCGGGCGCTGCCATGAGCGATCGCAAGGGCGGCGAAGCCGGGCGCGGGGGGCACCTCCCGCTTGCGGGGGACGGGTCGCGAACCGACCAGCAAATGAGTGTCACGAGCGTCGACAAGCGCGAAGACAAGGCGGCCCCCCGTCAAGACGTGCGCGTGACGCGCTGGGTCGCGACCATCGCCGGGCTGATCGGTTTCATCCTGTCGATCGCGACCCCGCTGCTGCCCGTCGTGCAGACCACCGCAACGCTGAACTGGCCGCAGAACGGCCAACTGAACAGCGTTACCGCGCCGCTGATTTCGCTCACCCCGGTCGACGTGCACGTGACCGTGCCGTGCTCGGTGGTGCGGGGCCTGCCACCCGAGGGCGGGGTCGTGCTCAGCACGGCGCCCAAGAAGGGCAAGGACGCCGCGCTCAACGCGTTGTTCGTGGTCGTCAACGGCAAGCGCGTCGACGTCACCGACCGCAACGTGGTGATCGCCAGCGCGGCCCGCGATCAGGTGGAGTCGGCGCAGTGTCAGCGCATCGAGATCACCTCGACCAAGGCGGGCGCCTATGCCACGTTCGTCGGGCTGACCGATCCAGCGGGCAGGCCGCTCGGCGGCGGCTTCCCCGACCCGAACCTGCGGCCGCAGATCGTCGGGGTGTTCACCGACCTCAGCGGGCCGGCCCCGGCGGGTCTGGGTCTCTCGGCGACCATCGACACCCGGTTCTCCACCACCCCAACGACTTTGAAGCTGGCCGCGATGGTGCTGGCCATCGTGTCCACCATCGTCGCCCTGATCGCCTTGTGGCGCCTCGATCAGCTGGACGGTCACCGGATGCGCCGGCTCATTCCGGCGAACTGGCGCACGTTCACCCTGGCCGACGTGACGGTGATCTCCGGCTTCGTGCTCTGGCACGTGATCGGGGCGAACTCGTCGGACGACGGCTACATCCTGGGCATGGCCCGCGTCGCCGACCGCGCCGGCTACATGTCGAACTACTTCCGCTGGTTCGGTAGCCCCGAGGACCCCTTCGGCTGGTACTACAACCTGCTGGCGCTGATGACCCACGTCACCGACGCCAGCCTGTGGATGCGGTTGCCGGACCTGATCGCCGGAATCGTGTGCTGGCTGCTGCTGTCGCGGGAGGTGTTGCCGCGGCTGGGACCCGCGGTGGCCGCGAGCAAGGCGGCGAACTGGGCGGCGGGCATGGTCCTGCTGACGGCCTGGATGCCGTTCGACAACGGCCTGCGCCCCGAGCCGATCATCGCCGTCGGGTCGCTGATCACCTACGTGCTGATCGAGCACTCCATGCGCTACAGCCGGCTGACGCCCGCCGCGCTAGCGGTCATCACCGCGGCATTCACCCTCGGGGTGCAGCCGACCGGGTTGATCGCGGTGGCCGCGCTGGTCGCCGGCGGCCGCCCGATCCTGCGGATTCTGGTGAAACGCCATCGTCTGGTCGGCACCTGGCCGCTGGTGGCGCCGATGCTGGCCGCCGGCACGGTCATCCTGACCGTGGTGTTCGCCGATCAGACGCTGTCAACGGTGTTGGAAGCCACCAGGATTCGCACCTCGATCGGCCCCAGCCAGGCCTGGTACACCGAGAACCTGCGCTACTACTACCTGATCCTGCCCACCGTCGACGGCTCGCTGTCGCGCCGCTTCGGCTTCCTGATCGCCGCGCTGTGCCTCTTCACCGCCGTGTTCATCATGTTGCGGCGCAAGCGAATTCCCGGAGTTGCGCGCGGGCCGGCCTGGCGGCTGATGGGCGTCATCTTCGGCACCATGTTCTTCCTGATGTTCACCCCCACCAAGTGGGTGCACCACTTCGGGCTGTTCGCCGCGGTGGGAGCGGCGATGGCCGCGCTGACGACGGTGCTGGTGTCGCACGAGAGCTTGCGCTGGTCGCGTAACCGCATGGCCTTCCTGGCGGCGCTGTTGTTCGTGCTGGCGCTGTGTTTCGCCACCACGAACGGCTGGTGGTACGTGTCGAGCTTCGGCGTCCCGTTCAACAACGTGATGCCGAGGTTCCACGGAATCAGCGTCAGCGCCGTCTTTTTCGCGCTGTTCGTGATCGTCGCGCTGTACGCGGCGTACCTGCACTTCGCGCCGCGGGACCGCGGCGAAGGACGGCTGGCGCGGGCGCTGACCGCCGCGCCCATCCCCCTCGCGGCCGGCTTCATGGCGCTGGTGTTCATCGCGTCGATGGTGGCGGGCATCGTGCGCCAGTACCCCACCTACTCCAACGCCTGGGACAACCTGCGGGAGTTCAGCGGCGGCTGCGGGCTGGCCGACGACGTGCTCGTCGAGCCGGACAGCAACGCCGGCTTCATGGCGCCTTTCAAAACAGGAGAGCCGGACAATTATGGCCCGCTCGGGCCGTTGGGTGGGGCCAGCCCAACGGGTTTCACGCCCAACGGCGTGCCGGACCGCACCCTGGCCGAGTCGGTCAAAGAGACGGAGGTGGCGCAGCCCGGCACCGACTACGACTGGGATGCGCCGACCAAGCTGAAGACCCCGGGCGTCAACGGCTCCACGGTGCCGCTGCCCTACGGCCTCGATCCCAGCAGGGTGCCGCTGGCCGGCAGCTACACCACCGGCGCGCAGCAGCAGAGCCGGCTCACCTCGGCGTGGTACCAGCTGCCCAAGCTCGATGACGGACACCCGCTGGTGGTGGTGACGGCCGCGGGCACCATCGCCGGCAACAGCATCCTGCACGGCCACACCAGCGGGCAGACGGTGGAACTGGAATTCGGCAGGCCCGGCCCCGGCGGCGCGGTGCAGCCGGCCGGCCGGCTGGTGCCCTATGACCTGTACGGCGAGCAGCCGAAGGTGTGGCGGAACCTGCGCTTCGCGCGCTCGGCGATGCCCGCCGACGCGGTCGCGGTGCGGGTGGTCGCCGAGGATCTTTCGTTGACACCGGACGACTGGATCGCCCTGACCCCGCCGCGGGTGCCGGAGCTGCGCTCGTTGCAGGAGTACGTCGGCTCCAAGCGCCCGGTGCTGATGGACTGGGCCGTCGGGCTGGCGTTCCCGTGCCAGCAGCCGATGCTGCACTCCAATGGCGTCACCGACATCCCGGAGTTCCGCATCACCCCGGACTACAACGCCAAGAAGCAGGACACCGACACCTGGCAGGACGGCGTGAACGGTGGACTGCTGGGCATCACCGACCTGTTGCTGCGGGCCCACGTCATGTCGACGTATCTGTCCCATGACTGGGGCCGTGACTGGGGATCGCTGCGCAAGTTCGACACCATCGCCGATGCACACCCGGCGCAACTCGACCTGGGCTCCGCCACCCGCACCGGATGGTGGTCGCCCGGACCGATCCGCATCAAACCGTAGCGAGCGAACGAAACACCGGCTTTCCAATTGGCTTTGCGGCGTCATTATTCATCAGTTGAATAGTGCGCCCGAATTAACGGCGCAGTAATTACCGATCAGGGGTTTAACCGCGCCATTTTTTGGTCAATACTGATTCCGCTGTGATCCATTTCACACGTCGGAAAAGGTGGCCGAATGCGCACGCTGACACGCCTGGGAACCTGCACCGCCACGGTCACGCTGCTGATC
>NZ_JCALEJ010000027.1:0-70757 GCF_059813315.1 Mycobacterium sp. NGS11 | reverse complement strand
CTTGACGCTGGCCATCGAGTCGATGGTGCTGATCTCGGTCGTCGCCCTGGACGTGTTGCTGTTCTACGTCTTCTTCGAGGCCATGCTCATCCCGATGTACTTCCTCATCGGCGGCTTCGGCGGCGGCCCCGGCAGGTCGCGTGCCGCCGTGAAGTTCCTGTTATACAACCTGTTCGGCGGCCTGATCATGCTGGCCGCGGTGATCGGGCTGTATGTGGTGACCTCGCAACACGGTTCGGGCACGTTCGACTTCCGCGAGATCGTGGCCGGCGTCGCCTCCGGTCGTTACGGCGCGGACTCCGGGGTGTTCAAGGCGCTGTTCTTGGGCTTCATGTTCGCGTTCGCGATCAAGGCCCCGCTGTGGCCGTTCCACCGTTGGCTGCCCGACGCCGCGGTCGAGGCCACCCCTGCCACCGCGGTGCTGATGATGGCGGTGATGGACAAGGTCGGCACCTTCGGCATGCTGCGGTACTGCCTCCAGCTGTTCCCCGGCGCCTCAACGTATTTCCGCCCACTGATCGTCGTGCTGGCGGTCATCGGGGTGGTATACGGCGCAATCGTCGCCATCGGCCAGACCGACATCATGCGGCTGATCGCCTACACGTCGATCTCGCACTTCGGATTCATCATTCTGGGCATCTTCGTGATGACCAGCCAGGGGCAGAGCGGGTCGACGCTGTACATGCTCAACCACGGCCTGTCCACGGCCGCGGTCTTCCTGATCGCCGGATTCCTGATATCGCGGCACGGCAGCCGGGCGATCGCCGACTACGGTGGCGTGCAGAAGGTGGCGCCGGTATTGGCGGGCACCTTCCTGGTCTCGGCCATGGCCACCCTGTCACTGCCGGGCCTGGCGCCGTTCATCAGCGAATTCCTGGTGCTGCTGGGCACTTTCAACCGCTACTGGCTGGCCGCCGCGTTCGGGGTCACCGCGCTGGTGCTCTCGGCGGTCTACATGTTGTGGCTGTACCAGCGCGTGATGACCGGGCCGGTCGTCAGCGGCAACGAGAAGATCGGCGACCTGCGCGCGCGCGAATTGATAGTGGTCGCACCGCTGATCGCGCTGCTGTTGGTGCTCGGCATCTACCCCAAGCCCGTGCTCGACATCATCAACCCCGCCGTCGAGAACACCATGACCACCACGGGTCAGCATGACCCCAAGCCGACCGTCCCGGTGGGAACACCCAGACCGGCCGAAGCACACCGGACCGCCGAAGGACCGCGATGACCCTGCCTACCCCGAGCATCCAGTACTTCCTGCTCTGCCCGACGCTTATCGTGTTCGGCGTGGCCGTGGTGGGCGTCCTCGCAGAGGCGTTCCTGCCCAGGCGAATTCGCTACACCGCGCAGGTGGCACTCTCGCTCGCCGGTTTGGTCGCCGCCTTCGTGGCGGTCATCGCCGTGAGCCGCTCGGTCCAGATCCCGGGCCGGGTAGCGGTTTTGGGCGCCATGGCCATTGACCGCCCGACGCTGTATCTGCAGGGCACGGTGCTGCTGGTCGCAGTGATGGCGGTCATCTTCATCGCCGAGCGCGCCCAGCCCAAAGCGGAGAGCAAGGTGTCCGTCGGGGTCGGCAGGGCCGGCTCGGGCGGCCTGGACTCGTTCACGCCACAGGCATCGGCTGTGCCCGACGGCGACGCCGAGCGCGAGGCAGAGCGGGCCGGGGCCGCCCAGACGGAGCTGTTCCCACTGGCTCTGCTGTCGGTCGGCGGCATGATGGTCTTCCCCGCATCCAATGACCTGCTGACCATGTTCGTCGCGCTGGAAGTGTTGTCCCTGCCGCTGTACCTGATGTGCGGACTGGCCCGTCATCGCCGCCTGCTCTCGCAGGAAGCGGCGATGAAATATTTTCTGCTGGGCGCGTTTTCGTCGGCGTTCTTCCTCTACGGCGTCGCCCTGCTCTACGGCGCGACCGGCACGCTGCTGCTGACGGGCATCCGTGATGCGCTGGCCGCGCACGGCGACACTTCGATGGCGCTGGTGGGTGTCGCGCTGCTCTCGGTTGGCCTGCTGTTCAAAGTCGGTGCCGTTCCGTTCCATTCGTGGATTCCCGACGTGTACCAGGGCGCGCCGACGCCGATCACCGGGTTCATGGCGGCGGCCACGAAGGTCGCGGCTTTCGGTGCGCTGCTTCGGGTTATCTATGTGGCACTGCCGCCGCTGCACGATCAGTGGCGCCCGGTGCTGTGGGCCATCTCGATCCTGACCATGGCGGTCGGCACCATCACCGCGGTGAACCAGACCGACGTCAAACGCCTGCTGGCCTATTCGTCGGTCGCCCATGTCGGATTCATCCTCACCGGCGTCATCGCCGACAACCACACCGGCCTGTCTTCCACGTTGTTCTATCTGCTGGCTTACAGCTTCAGCACCGTCGGCGCCTTCGCGATCGTCGGCTTGATCCGCGACGCCGACGGAGTCGAGGACGCGACCCTCTCGCACTGGGCGGGGCTGGGGCAGCGCTCACCCATTGTGGGCGTGATGTTTTCGATGTTCTTGTTGGCGTTCGCCGGCATCCCGCTGACGAGTGGGTTCGTCAGCAAGCTGGCGGTCTTCAAGGCCGCCGCGCAGGGCGGCGCGGTGCCCCTGGTGATCGTCGGTGTGGTCGCCAGCGGGGTCGCCGCGTACTTCTACGTGCGGGTGATCGTGTCGATGTTCTTCACCGAGGCGACCGAGGACACCCCGCACGTGGTCGCGCCGGGCTTCCTGAGCAAGGCCGCCATCGCGGTGTGTGCCGCGATCACGGTGGCACTGGGCATCTTCCCGCAGCCGCTGCTCGATCTCGCCGACCAGGCCGCCGAGCTGCTGCACTGACGCGCCGGCCGAATTCCTAGAACTGTGTTCTCACTGACGGCTGCAGGTGCTCGCCTGCTACCCAGTTCTGCGCGCGAGGTCGTCGCGCGCAGACTTGGCCTGTTCGGGCGTCAGCAGCGGATTTGAATAGATGTCGACCAAGGTGGCCGCGACCCGCAGATCGCCCTCCGCGGCGTTGATGTCCACGCCCAAGCCGCGCGATATGTGATCGTGGAGCAACGGCACCGCAAGAGCCATTGCGGTGATGAGCGTGGCACGCGACTTGGCGTCGACATCGGCGGGCTCGGCACGATGTTCATCGGCCGAGGCAAGCCATTCCTCGGTCATCGACACCAGTGCGTCGAACAGCTCACCGGCTCCGCCCTCGACCAGGGCACGGGTGATGTAGTCCTGGTATTGTCCAAGAGGAATGCGGGCTGAAACATAGTGCACGTCACCGTGTTTGGCGTTGTCCTGCACCTGGGCGTTGAGGTCGCGCATGGTTTTGACAAGGTAATCGTCGCACGCTTGACGAAGCTCCTGCTTGCAACCGAAGTGGTGCCGCAGCAGCCCGGACGACACCCCTGCCGCCGCGGCAATGCTGCGGATAGTCGCCCTTTCGTATCCTTTTTCGCCGAACTCGCGCAGCGCTGCATGCCTGATACGGGCGCGGGCAGTGAGATCGGCAGGATCCGTCGTGGTCATCGCCACAGACTACACGTCTGGACAATAAAATACACAGCTGTATAGTCGAGGACGATCGAAGTTCAAGGAGGCACGGCTATGGGCATTGACACCAGCGCCATCACCGCGGAGGAAGAGACCGCATTTTTGACTTTGAAGGCACGCGCGATCAACAACGGATGGGCACGCCCCATCCTGCCCGACCCAGGTGCCGCCGATGCTGTGACAAAGATCGACTACGACTTCGACGGCCTGGGGCTCGTGACGCCCGTGGTTTGTCAAACATCCCTGCGCGCAAAACTTCTCGACGACCGAGTGCGCGCGTTCATCGCCCAGTACGCCGACGCCGTGGTGGTCGATCTGGGCGCGGGGCTAGACGACGGGTACGCCCGTGTCGATCCACCGGACACCATCGACTGGTACAGCGTCGAGCTGCCCGGGCTGGCCGCCCTGCGCGACAAAGTGATGCCACCGGGACCTCACGAACACACCATCGGAATCTCCGTGACCGACCCTGAGTGGATATCGGGGATTCCGGCGAACCGCCCCGCGATCGTCGTCGCCGACGGATTGTTCCCCTTCCTCAACAAGGAGCAGATCGTCGCGGTGATGCGCGCGATCACCGACCACTTCCCCGCCGGACAACTGACGTTCAACGACTACGGACGCATGGTGATTGGCGTGTGGATCTCAAAGTTGTTCCCGCAGCAGATGTTCAAGAAGGTAAACCAGCTCCGTGCGTTCGAGGGTTACAACGACCCCCACACGCCGGAACGCTGGAACCCCAAACTCAAGCTCGTCGAGGAGACCAGCCTGACGAGTGTGCCCGAGGTGGACCTATTTCCGACGTGGTTGCGAATCTCGACACGGATGGCGGGGTGGAGCAAGTCGACCGCACGGTCTGCGCGCATCCTGAGGTTCAGCTTTTAGTATCGTCGGAGTGCTCTGGTGCCCCTCCGTTGCGTCCGGCATCACCGGTCAGCTCATGAACGGCCGGATGGCCAACAGGTAGATCACCAACGCCCCCAGCGGGGCCACCAGCGGCAACCACGGCAGCTGCAAGGGAAACGACGTCGCGACCAGCCCGGCGAACGTAAACCCCACGGCGCCGGCCGCCGTCGGCCAGCTGTCCAGCACCACCGGGGCGGACGCGCCGGCCGCATGCCGGCATACCAGGTAGGCGGCGCCCGACAGACCGGACAGCGCGACGAATATCACCGGCGGGTTGGACAGCATTGCGGTGACCGCCGCGAGCAGCACGGCAACCGTTGCGGCGGGCCGAAATACAATGCCGACCGCGACCGCGACCAGCGCCGCCGCCCAGGCGGCCACCGCCGCGGCATGCCAACCGTCGGCGGCCAGGCCCACCATGAGCAGACCGAAGCCCGTCGCGAACGCGGGCGCTCCCACCCGCGTCAGCGCGCTCGTGCCGTTATCCACGAAGCCTCCCCCGCACACGCCGGCGGCGATCCGGCAGCACACCCATGGACTGCTCCAGACCGCTATCGCCCGGCCACGACACGATGTCCACCCCGATCGTGGCCATGTCCCGGTACATGGCGGAGCGCTGCAGCGCCCACATTTGATCCACCAGGGGATCCTGTTCGTCTTCGAACGGCGAACGATCGAGAATGTCGACGGCCAGCACGACATGGCCGCGCTTACGCAGATCGATCAAGGCCAAGGCGAATTCGGTGTCGAGCAGGGTGGAGAACGCGATGACGATCGCCCCCGCGGGAACCGCCGCGCGCGGCGCCAATGTGCCCGTGGTGTGTTCGAACCGGTCGCCGGCGTTCAGGACGGTGTCGAGCACCCGATAGAACTGACGCTGCCCGATGTCGGCGCCGAGCCAGCGCGGGCGGTTACCCCCGAGGGCGACGATGCCGGCGCGATCACCGTGGCGCAACGCGGTTTGCACCACTTGCGCCGCTCCGCGCACGACGCGTTCGGTGGCCTCGGTCGCCGGACCCGCGGGCTGCCGGTACCCATCGATCAAGACCACCACATCGGCGGCGCGGTCCGTCAATCGCTGTGTCACGTGCAATTGGCCACGACGCGCGCTCACCGGCCAATTGACCGCGCGCAGTTGGTCGCCGGGCACATACAGGCGAATGTCGGCGTACTCCACTCCCGGACCGACATGGCGGGTCAGGTGGGCACCCAACCGGTCGAGCAGCTCCGTCTGCGGAATGGGCGTCTGCTGTGGCGGCGTCAAGGGAAACACGATGACCTCGGCGGCCCCGACGGTGGCCGTCCCGGTGAGCAGCCCACCGCGCGCAACGACGTCGATGCGAACCCCGATCGGATACCGGCCCCAGCGCCGCGCGGCCGCCGTGACGGTTTTCTCCTGAGCCGCATCGGATTCGGCGATTCCAAGCTCCATGCCCGCGATGTCGGGGACCGTGACCTGTACCGCAGAAGTCCCGTCTTCTTCGGTTGCCCACACCCTGATGTGCGCCTGCTCGTTTTCGAAGCAACGCTGGGCGTCGGGCTCGCCATGCACCAGGATCGTCGGGACCGGCCGCTGCCAGCTGATCGAGCACAACACGCCGAGCAGCGGTGCCGCGAAGGCGATCAGCTGCCAGCGGGCGCCGATCACGGCGGCGGCCATCGCAAACCCCGCGCAGGTCGCGATCGCCCGTGTCAATTCTGATGCGCGCCAGCGGAACTCGACTGCCACGCTGGATATCATGCCGGGTTCTCTCCGCCGCCGGCACCGGTTCGCGGCACGGGTAGGCGGTGCAGCAACTCCCCGATCACGTCGGCGCCCTGGATCTTTCGTACCCACATCTCGGGGCGCAGGGTGATCCGGTGCGAGACCGCCGCAATCGCGAGCGCCTTCACGTCCTCGGGGATGACGTAGTCGCGGCCGAGCAGCAGCGCGCGGGCGCGGGCGAGTTGCACGAGATCGAGTTCGGCGCGCGGGCTGGCACCCACCGCAACCTGCGGATGGTGTCGCGTCGCATTGGCCAGCGACACCACATAATGCAGGACGTCTTCGTGCACGGTCACCTGCTCGACCGATTCACGCATGGCCAGCAGGTCGTGTGCGTCCACGACTTGGTTGACCGTCGGTTCCGCCGAACCGCGTTCGAGGCGGCGGCGCAGCATCGAGGTCTCGTCTCGCTCGTTGAGATACCGCAGTTCCAGCCGGATCGCGAACCGGTCGAGTTGCGCCTCGGGTAGTGGGTATGTGCCCTCGTACTCGATCGGGTTGTCGGTGGCCAGCACGATGAAAGGCTCTGGCAGTTGGTGTGTTTCGCCGTCGATGCTGACCTGGC
Organism: Mycobacterium sp. NGS11; assembly: GCF_059813315.1. NCBI lineage: Bacteria > Bacillati > Actinomycetota > Actinomycetes > Mycobacteriales > Mycobacteriaceae > Mycobacterium > Mycobacterium sp. NGS11. The sequence continues at coordinate 63,999 of NZ_JCALEJ010000027.1, read as the reverse complement.
CTTCGGCCATCGCCTCCAGCAGCGCCGCCTGGGTTTTGGGCGGTGTGCGATTGATCTCGTCGGCCAGAAGCAAGTTGGTGAAGATGGGGCCGGGCCGGAACGCGAAGCGGCCGGACTGCATGTCGTAGATCGTCGAGCCGAGCAGGTCCGCCGGCAATAGGTCTGGGGTGAACTGCACCCGGGTGAATTGCAACCCCAGCGCGGCGGCAAACGATCTCGCGATCAGCGTCTTGCCCAGGCCGGGCAGGTCTTCGATGAGGATGTGGCCGCGCGCAAGGACCGTGGTGAGGATGAGCCGCAGCGCGGACCGCTTCCCCACCACCACGCGTTCTATTTCGTCGAGAATCGCCTCGCAGTGGGCGGTCGTGGTCGCGGCCGGCAGCGTCATGTTGGGATCGCGCCTCCTGTCATACCTGCTCCAGCTTTTGCAAAATCTCCTGCAGCGCCGCACGGCCCGGGCCGGGTTGGCGGTCACCGCTGCGAATGACGTTGTTGGGATTGACCCATTCCCACAGTTCCGGACCGAAGAGGATCCGGCCGGTCGCGTGGAAGGAAACAGGATCCTTGGACTGCCTTTGGCCGGTCGTCATCTCGTAGCGGCGCGCGAGCATTGGGCGCAGATGCCGGTCCCAATCGGCCCGGGTGGACTCCGACCACCGAATCGTCGTCTCGGTGTTGGACAGCCAGCGGCGCAACGAATCCCCGAGATCGTCAACGTCTGGCTCCGCGTCGGCATCGAATCCACGTGCCAGCGCACGACGCAGGCTCAGCAGCACCAGAGCCAGCCCTAGACCGGAGGCCGCCAACACCCATCGTCGATCATGCTGGGACAGTGCCAACAGTTCTATGCCGATGATCAGGCAAATGCCCAGGGAGATAATCTTTTTCATGCAACGCTCCGCGAGCCCAGCTCGTCGAGGACCAATTGAAGGACGCGCACCGCAACGTCGCGGTGGCCCTCGTTCATCACATGGGGGCTGAACCGCGCTTCAGCGAACAGGTTCACCAATTGGACGGCGTTGTCGGCGTGCAAAGCGTGGTGCTCCACCGCGCGGGCCAACACCTCGGTCGGAGTATCGGATTCCTGGGGCACTGCGCCGGGAACCTGCGCGAGTTCACGTTCCATCGCGGCGTAGCAGGCGATGATCGCCTCACGCGGCTCTCGGCTCAGGTCGGTCATCTCGGCCAATCCACGCTCGGCCGCTCGCGCCAGCGACTCCGAACGTGCCGGGGGCGGCGGGGGTTCCGCCGGCTCGTCGGCGATGCCCGGAACCGCCGGACGCCAGCGCCGCCGCGCCGACGCGACCGTCCCGGCGACGAACATCACCAACATGGCGACGGTGCAGGCGAGCAGGATTCCCAGCATGTTCTGCGATGCGTCGCGCGGACGGCTCGGATGCTGCTGCGACGGTGGCTGTGCGGGAGGCTGTGTCGACGGCGCTGCGCCGCTGTCGGGCGGTGACGGGCCGGGCGCGACGCCGTGGGACAGGAAGCGGGTCAGCAATATCACGATCCCCAGCCACGCCACGATCACGGCGAGTCCGATCAACAGCACGCGCCAGCTGGGTCGTCCCCTGCCGGTGCCCAGCATGTCGGACAGCCCGCCAGCACTCGGCGCGGGAGTACGGGGATCCCGCAAGCGCGCGACCACGGCGACCGCGATCAACGCAAGCGTCACGGCGAGAATCGCTACCACGAAGGCCAGCGCCGCCCGGCCGCCCGACTCGCTGCGCGCCGCATCGTGCCGAGCCGGAAGGTAGCCGCGCAGGGCGGCGGCGACCACGAGCAGCAGAACGATCAGGGCAACGACTCGCCCTGTCGGCTTGTCCATACCAGGCATTGGCACGCCACTCGATCGGTTTTTGCGCACTGGCTTTCCTCATACTTGCACGTCAGACGAGCATGACGCCAGGAAAGAAGCGGTGGGCGCTCGCGTCCTCGACTATTGGCGATTCGTCCTGGTTCGTCGCCGGTCCGCCGGTCGGATCTTGCCTATCCCCGTCGAGACGATCGACGCCACCCTGTTGCCGCCGTGGGTGGCATCGCGAATCGCCGCGTGCACCGACACCAAGTCACAGCTCGTCGGCGTCAATGCGTGACAGCACGATGTCAAATCTGTCGCGGCGCTCCAATCGCGCGAGGTCGCGAAGCCGCTTCGGGGCGCGAACATCCTTTGACCACAGGTAGCGCCACGGCCAGTAGTTGGCCGGCATCAGGTAGACGTGGTAACCGCGCTCGAGGTAGGGCCGCAGTACATCGATGGGTCGCAGCCGCGGATCGCTCCAGCATTTTGCCTCGACCTCGACAAAGATTTCCGCCTCCGATGCGAGTTGATCGAGGGATGTCAGCATGCCGGTGAGCACGCGGTCTTCGGCGCTCTCCACATCAATTTTGATCAGGCGCGTGGTGGCCAGTTCCTCGCGAGTCACCAGTGATCCGAGCGGTGCGGCACGCACGCGGCCGTGTTCACGGAGTAGAGGGTGACCTTGAGCCGCTCGGGGGACCGTCGTAGAGCGGCCCAGAGACAGGAAGCTGGGTCCGACGAACAGCGGAAGTTCCTCGTCGCGATCCGAGACGGCGGCACTGACCAGGCGTATGTTGGCGAGATCGTTCATCGCAATCGTTTGCCGTAGTGCGGTGTTCGCGATGGGAGCCGGTTCTATGGCCACAACGACGCCGCGCGGACCGACTAGTCTGCTGGCCATCGCGCTCTTGTACCCGACGTTCGCACCGACGTCGATGAAGGTGTCGCCGGGCCGCAATCGGCGCCGCAGGAATGCCGTGAGGTCGGGTTCCCACGTTCCGAATAAGTACACGAACGTCTGGACACCGTCTGGCAGCCGGCATCGAAAATGGATGCCGTCTTCGGTGGTGTGATCGACGGTCAGCGGCCGCAACAATGTGGCGCGGATCAAGAGCACCAAAGCTACTACGTAGTACGGCACTACTACCGGCAATCCCCGCATGAGGCGCTCGGCAACACCGACGTGTTCCTTATCGGTCCGGAGAGATTGTATGTATTTCCGCCATAGCGCCAACATCCGCGCCTCGATCATTTGCACAGCCTAGCCTCCGATACGTCGATGCATGTGAAATCGCCACTTGCGGAGGGAAAATCGCGATTACCGGCATGTGCCGGCGAACGAACGACACATGCGTCTGGCCCTTAAGCCCACCCTCAAGGGTGACCTGACGAAAGACCGATCGATACCTCCTGGCTGACGCTTCTCGTCTGCCTAGTCACGAAAGTGCTTGCCCTGCAAAAGATAGAGACGATGAGTGATGTGCAAATCAGCTCTCGGCGAGCGCGCGGTCGGCCAGCGCCCCGATCGCCGGAGCCAATAGCCGGGAATAATCGCCGGTCAGGTGATTCCAGTCCGCGTACACGAGGGCGTTGCCGACGATGACGGGACAGCGGTCAGCGGTGCAGAACAGATCGGTCACGTCGGCGTACTGTCCGCCCGCGGCTTTGGTGGCGGCCGACTCACCCGCGATGCCGGACTCGTTCACCGCCCGCGATCGTGGCGGCGAGCAGGCTGTCGCGTCATCGAGATGCCCGGACAGGCAGACGGGAACCACCACATGGGGATCCGGGATCGGCCCGAGCACCAAGACTTGGGTACCGATGCCGCGCAGCTGCTGCACGAGGCGGGTCAAGCTGCCCATCCACGCCGAGTCATATGTCCTGAAATCGGGCACCCAACCGAAGCTGGATTCATACCCCCGCCACATGCTCACCACGACCAGTCGCGGCCGCTCCGCACGCAGCCGGGCGATGATCCGATCGCGCCACTGGTCGCAGTGCAAACTGCGCGTGTTTCCGATCGGTATGTCCATCAACGGGCAGCCCGCCTTCATCAGCATCTCCAGGCGCCAGCGCCGCTGGGTGCCCAGCTGTCGGAATGCGGGATTCCACATCATGGCATGTGAGTCGCCGACCAGGGCCACCGTGGTGGTGGAGGTGGTATCGCCGGTCGCGCATTCGGGTTGGTCGACTTGGAAAAAATCGCGCATGCAGCTGTCGAGGGTCATGGCTCTGAGTTGGTTTTCCGCATCTGCAAGCGCCGGGGTCAGATTCGACGGTACGGCTTTCAGGTCCGCGGATGCCGCGAGCGCGGTCTGCACTTGGGCGAACGCGCGCTGCACCGCCGCGTTGTAAGCGTCGATGTTGCGCCCCGTTGGAGGGGGCGATGCGTTGATGGTCGGCGCCGGAGCTGGTGCACCCCGGCCGACCGGAAGTGGCATCCATACCAGCAGCGCCACGCCCACACAGACCGCTAGCGCGGTGGCGCCGGCGCCCAGCGCGAGACTACGAAGCGGAGAGCGGCGTATGGCGGCGGCGAATCGAAACGGGTTCTCGATGAGATGCAGTGTCAGCACTGCCAGCCCGCCGGAGACGAATACCGCCGCCAACCTGCCGACCAAGCCCAGTGAGTGGCCCAGCAACGGCGCCGCGAGCACCAGCACCGGCCAGTGCCACAGGTACCACGAATACGACACCCTGCCGATCGCCCGCATCGGCGACAATGCCAGGACGCGCCCGCATCCATAGGAGGGCGCGGCACAGCCGGCGCCGATCACCAGCGCCGCGCCCAGCACCGGCCAAAGGGCAGCAGTCCCCGGATAGGGCGTGGTCGTCCTCAGCAGGGTGCAGGTCAGCAAGATGATCGCCAGCCCTGCCCATCCCGCAATCGCGGCAAGCGTCGCCGGAAGCCGGCGCCAGTGGCCCGCCGTCAAAGCCACCAGACCGCCTGCGGCCAACTGCCATGCACGGGTGGGCAGCGAAAAGAACGCAAAGGAAGGCACCACGTAAGTGGCCGCCAGCGACAGCGCGAACGACACGACCGCGACCACCGCAAGGACCGCCAGATACGGGCGTTGCGACGAGGGGGCCTCAGCCTTGCTGCGGCGTCGCACGCGCCGGATGAGCCATGCCGTACCGATGATCATGGGCGGCCACACCAAATAGAACTGCTCTTCTACGCCCAAGGACCAGTAATGCAGGAACGGCGAGGGCAAGACAGCGGTGAAGTAGTCAACGGCTTGCAGAGTGAACCAGTAGTTCCCGACATACAGCGCGCTGGCGATGCCATCCCCAAAAACGGTACAGGCCTGCAACGGAGGTAACACGATCGCCGAGACGATCACCGTGATGACGCCGACCGTGGCAGACGCGGGGAGCAGCCGGCGGGCACGCGCCCCGTAGAAACGGCGCAGCCGCACGGTGCCGACGGTGCTCACCTCGCGCCACAGCAGCCCCGTGATCAGAAAGCCGGAGATCACGAAGAACACGTCGACGCCGACGTACCCACCACCGACACCGGGCACGTCAGCGTGAAAAAGGACAACGCCCAACACCGCGACCGCGCGCAAGCCCTCGATGTCTGACCGAAAACTCGCCGGTGCCGAGCGCTGTCCCTGAAGCCCTTCGACGGAACTAACGTGGCTCTGGCCCAAGGTCACCAACTTCGTAAGAGGATGCGTCCTTCGAGTAGGGGCATTGTTACATTTCGCCACGCCGAGTGGACCGTTTTGCAGGGCATTCCGGACGCGCGCACCGGCGGCTCACGAACGCGCTCACGTGGCAACAAGCCCACGTCGAGGTCCAGCTGCCCGCCTAGTCCGTCGCGAAGGGACGAAAGCTGCCGTCGAGCACCTGGTGGTGACCGATGGTGCGCCCGGTGACCCTGGCGGGATCGACCAGAGCCAATTCGACCGCCGCGCGGGCGAATTCGTCCTGTGACGCGGTCTCATCGAAGTTGCGGGCATAGTACGAAAGCCCTGGCGTGAGAATCGGTTTGGAGGGCGATAGCGCATTGACCGCGATGTTGTGGCCGGCGAGATCGAAGGCCGCGCACTGGGTGAGGTGCTCGAGCGCGGCCTTCGATCCGCCGTATCCGGGCAGCACCCCGCCGCTGCGGTCGGCGTACGGGCCGTTTCCGGGCAACCGCGACGCGACCGAGGTGATGTTGATGATCGAGCCGCCCCCCGCCTCGATCATGTCGGGGCACACCAGCTGCATCAGCTCGTAAGCCGCGAACACCGCGATGTCGAAATGCCTGCGGTACGCCTGCAGGGGTGTGCTGACGAAACCGGGCCAGCCGGGTTTGACGGCGGCACCCGCTTTGGCGTGAGCACCCGCTTTGACGGCCTTGTCGCGTGGCCGCTCGCCGGATGCGGGTGGCCGCCCGGGGGCGGTGAAGGCCGCGTTGTTGATCAGAATCCCGATGGGGCCCAACGCCTGTCGCGCCGATTCCACCAGCCCGGCGACCTGATCGCGGTCGGTCAGATCCGCCCGAATCGGCACGGCGCGTCCGCCGGCCGCCTCGATGTCGGCGACGGTGTCACCGATGGTCCCCGGCAGCCGTTCGTCCCACACCTCTTCGGTCCGCCCGGCGACCGCCACCGCGGCGCCGTCGGCCGCCAGGGCCAGCGCGATCGCCCGGCCCAGGCCGCGGCTACCACCGGTGACGATCGCGGCGCGGCCCGCCAACCGTCCCGTCATCGCCGCACCCCGTGCACGACGATGGCCGTGGTTTGCTCCACCCACGCGTCGTCGAGTTCTTCTTCCGGGCGCAGCAGCATCCGCAGCATCGTCGCACCCCCGATCAACTCGATCAGTCGGTCCGGATCCACATCGGGATGGGCTTCGCCCCGGTCGACCGCCTCGCGCAGCCGCACCCGCACCGCGGTGAACAGGTCCACGAATCGCGACATCACCCGCGCGTTGAGCGCGGGGTCGGCGGTCATGTCGGCGACCAGACCGGGCAGCGCGGCGCGCACCACCGGGGTGGTGAACACGTCGCGCGTGGCCTCGATCATCATCCGCATGTCGGCGGCGATATCCCCGGCCGGCGACTCCAGCGCGGTCGGGGCCGTCGGGAAGGCCGCCTCGTGCACCAGTTCAGCCTTGCTCGACCAGCGCCGGTACAGCGCGGATTTCGTGGTGCCGGCGCGCTCGGCGACCGCGGCCAGACTGATGTTGGAATAGCCCGTTTTGACCAGTAATTCGGCGGTCGCCGATAGGATCGCCGAGTCGATACGCGGATCGCGCGGGCGGCCGGCGCCGGAGGCCTTGTCAAGGCCGGACGGGTCTGCTTTCATAACGCTACCTACCGTATCGTAATTGCCTCAACGAAGGAGGCACCTTATGGCAACAGAACCGGCGGTCGACAACATCGACCGGCTCCAGCGCTCCAGCCGCGACGTCACGACGTTGCCGACGGTGCTGTCACGCTGGCTTTCCACCGTACTGCCGGGCGACGCGAATCCCGAGGTGATCGTGGAGAGCGGCGTGGACTCGACGGGCATGTCCTCGGAGACGATCATCCTGACGACGCGCTGGCAGCAGGACGGGCGACCGACCGAACAGAAGCTGGTGGCGCGGGTGGCGCCGACGGCCGAGGACGTGCAGGTCTTCCCCACCTATCGGCTCGACCACCAATTCGACGTCATCCGGAAAGTGGGCGAGCTGACCGACGTGCCCGTGCCGCGGGTGCGCTGGCTGGAGAACACCGGCGAAATCCTCGGCACACCGTTCTTCGTGATGGATTACGTCGAGGGCGAGGTGCCGCCCGACGTCATGCCGTATACGTTCGGCGGCAACTGGTTCGCCGATGCGCCCGCCGAGCGGCAGCGTGAACTGCAGGACGCCACCGTCGGCGTACTGGCCACGCTGCATTCGATCCCGAACGCGCAGAGCACGTTTGGCTTCCTCACCGAGGGGCAATCCGGCGACACCGCCCTGCGCAAGCACTTCAACTGGGTGCGGTCCTGGTACGACTTCGCGGTACCCGACATCGGGCGATCACCGCTGCTCGAGCGGACCTTCGACTGGCTGGAAGCCAATTGGCCGGCCGAGGCGGCGGCCACCGAGCCCGTGCTGCTGTGGGGCGACGCCCGGGTGGGCAACGTGCTGTACAGCGACTTCCGGCCGGTCGCGGTGCTGGACTGGGAAATGGTGACACTGGGACCGCGTGAGCTCGATGTGGCGTGGATGATATTCGCACACATGGTTTTTCAAGAACTCGCCGGCCTGGCAACGCTGCCGGGGTTGCCGGAGGTGATGCGCGAGGAGGACGTGCGCGCCACCTACGCGCGGCTGGCCGGCGTCGAAGTCGGCGACTTGCACTGGTTTTACGTGTACTCGGGCGTGATGTGGGCCTGCGTGTTCATGCGCACCGGCGCTCGGCGGGTGCACTTCGGCGAGACCGAGAAGCCCGGCGATGTCGAATCGCTGTTCTACCACGCCGGATTGATGCGGCGCTTGATCGGAGAGGACCAGTAATGCTCGGACCGCTCGACGAGTTCCCGGTACATCAGATTCCCCAGCCGATAGCGTGGCCGGGCTCCTCGGACCGCAACTTCTACGACCGCTCCTACTTCAACGCCCACGACCGCACCGGAGACATCTTCGTGATCAGCGGCATCGGCTACTACCCCAACCTCGGGGTCAAGGATGCGTTCCTGCTCATCAGGCGCGGCGACACCCAGACCGCCGTACACGTTTCCGACGCCATCGACCAAGACCGGCTCAACCAACGCGTCAACGGCTACCGCGTCGACGTCATCGAGCCGCTACACCAGCTACGGATCGTCCTCGACGAAACCGAAGGCATCGCAGCCGATCTCACCTGGAAGGGGCTTTTCGACGTCGTTCAGGAGCAGCCGCACATCCTGCGATCGGGCAACCGAGTCACGCTGGACGCGCAACGTTTTGCACAGTTGGGCAGCTGGAGCGGACACATCATCGTCGACGGTGAGGAAATCGCCGTCGATCCCAAGACGTGGCTGGGCAGCCGCGATCGGTCCTGGGGCATCCGTCCGATCGGCGAGGCCGAGCCCGCGGGCCGTCCCGCGGATCCGCCCTTCGAGGGCATGTGGTGGCTGTACGTACCAATGGCTTTCGACGATTTCGCGATCGTGCTGATCATCCAGGAGGAGCCCAACGGGTTCCGCTCGCTCAACGACTGCACCCGGATCTGGCGTGACGGCCGCGTCGAGCAGCTGGGCTGGCCGCGGGTCAAGATCCACTACCGCTCCGGCACCCGTGTCCCGACCGGCGCGACCGTCGACGCCACCACCCCAGACGGCACCCCGGTGCACTTCGACATCGAGTCCAAGCTGCCGGTGCCCATTCACGTCGGCGGCGGTTATGGCGGTGACTCCGACTGGACACACGGCATGTGGAAGGGCGAGAAGTTCGCCGAGCGCCTGACCTACGACATGACCGATCCGGCCATCATCGGGCGAGCGGGCTTCGGCGTGATCGACCACGTCGGCCGCGCGGTCTGCCGTGACGGGGACGGCGGGCCGGTCGAGGGGTGGGGCCTCTACGAACACGGCGCGCTGGGCCGGCACGACCCCTCTGGATTCAAAGATTGGCTGACGGTCGCGCCATAGCCGCAGGGTGGCCGCGGCGAGGCCGGGAGACGCTCCGACAGGTTGCACAATTTGCGGTGAAATCCGTCGAAATGCGGTTCACTGGACCGCGTGCCGAAACCCCCGCGGATTGTCGACGTTGTCGTGGTCGGTGCGGGCTTTGCCGGACTCGCCGCGGCCCGCGAGCTGTCTCAACAGGGCCACGACGTGGTGGTCTTCGAGGGGCGTGACCGAGTCGGTGGGCGGTCGCTGACCGGCAGCGTCGCAGGCTTGCCGGCCGATCTGGGCGGCACTTTCGTCGGGCCGACCCAGGACGCGGTCTTGGCGATGGCGGCCGAACTCGACGTCCCGACCACCCCGACCCACGACGACGGCAAGAACCTCATCCATTGGCGCGGGTGGACGCACGCCTATCACGGCACCATCCCCAAGCTTTCGCTGACCGGGCTGCTGGACATCGGCCGGCTACGGTGGCAGTTCGACCGGATCGCGCGCAGCATCCCGCTGGCGGCGCCGTGGGATGCCCGCCGTGCCCGCGAACTCGACGGCTTGTCGCTCGGCGGCTGGTTGCGCTCCGTGCGCGCGACCGCTTCGTCGCACGACCTGCTGGCCATCGTGGCGCGGGTGACGTGGGGGTGTGAACCCGACGACGTGTCGATGCTGCACGCCGCCCGTTACGCGCACGCGGCCGGTGGCCTGGACCGGCTGCTCGACGTGAAGGACGGTGCCCAACAAGATCGCTTTCCCGGTGGCACACAACAGATCGCCGAGGCCGCGGCCGCCGACCTGGGCGCCCGGGTGGTCCTCAACGCTCCGGTTCGCCGAATCGAACGCCACGGTGCGGGCGTGACCGTGACGACCGATCTCGGTGCGACCGAGGCGGGATTCGTCATCGTGGCGATCCCGCCCGCCCACCGCGCCTCGATCGAGTTCGCTCCCCCGTTGCCCGCCGAATACGAGCAACTCGCCCTGCATTGGCCGCAGGGCCGGCTCAGCAAGGCGTACGCGGCCTATTCCACGCCGTTTTGGCGGACCAACGGATTTTCCGGACAGGCGCTGTCCGACGAGGGCCCCGTCTTCATCACCTTCGACGTCAGTCCGCATCCGGAGGGTCCCGGAATTCTGATGGGTTTCGTCGACGCCCGCGCGTTCGACTCGCTACCCGGCGATCAGCGCCGCCGTGACGCATTGCGCTGCTTTGCAACGCTTTTCGGCGATGATGCGCTCAATCCCCTCGATTATGTCGATCATCGTTGGGGGGTGGAGGAATTCGCGCCCGGCGGGCCCACCGCCGCGGTCCCGCCGGGGTCGTGGACGCGGTTCGGGCCGTGGCTGCGCGAACCGGTCGGGCCGATTCACTGGGCCGGCACCGAAACCGCCGACGAGTGGACCGGGTTTCTCGACGGGGCGATCCGCTCCGGGCAGCGCGCCGCCGCCGAGATCACCGCCCTGCTATGAGCTGATACGGCGGGTGGCCGCATTGTGGACCGCCATTTCGGCGAGTCCGCGCAAGTGGCGATTCACCTCACGCGGGTGTTCCAGCATCGAGCAGTGGCCGCCGGGCAGTTCAACCAGCTCGATCAGGTTGGGCGCGCAGCGTGCGATCCTGCGGGACTGGCTGATCGGGGTCAGCCGGTCGAGTGCGCTGCCGATGACCAACGTCGGCACGGTCAGCCCGTCCAGATTCAGATGCCGCGACCCCAGTGCGGCCACCAGCGCCCGCGCACAGCCGGCCCGTCCCGCCGGTGAGGTGTTCTCGAACAGCTCGCAGACGAGCCTGGCGACACTCGGGTCGGCGTCTCGTCCGGTGGCCAGCATCGCCACCGCATACCGGCTCGGGATACGTGCCGCACGCGGGAGCGGGAACCCGCCGAACGCGTTGATCAGTGCGCGCCCGGCGAGAACCCGGGCCGGCGACAACCCGTAGGGCGCCCGCAACAGCTGCACCTGCCGGATCAGGTCACCGGTGGTGGTGTTGATCAGCGCGACGGCGTCGGCGCGCCGGGGAACCTTGTGGCGGTAGCGCTCAGACCACGCGGCGATGGTGATGCCGCCCATCGAGTGACCCGCCACCACGGCCCGTTCGTGCGGCGCCAGGGTCGCATCCAGCACCGAATCCAGGTCGGAGGCAAGATGTTTGAGGCTGTAGTCCTTGCGTCCCGGTACGCCACTTCGTCCATGGCCGCGATGATCGAACGCGATCACCCGGTAGTCGTTGGACAAGTCGGCGATCTGATATGCCCACGCCCGTATCGCGCAGGTGATGCCGTGGATCAAGACAATCGGATAACCGTCGGGCGGCCCGAACACCTCCGCGTGCAGCCGGGTGCCGTCGGCGGCCCTAACAGCCACGGTCTCACTCGGCGGCAGCCGGTCGTGGAACGGGTCAACTGGGCGAGCCGACCGTCGAGCACTCATGTTTCCGCTCCCCCCTCGAACGCGGCCCCATTGCCGCAGCTAAGGATGAGACGATCTTATGCCTGGAGTCGGTCCGCTTTTGGCGAATCCGGCAACCGATTCTTAAGAAATGCTTAGACCTGCTGCCGCAGCGTGGTGTGCGGGCTCTGGCCGTACGTCTGCCGGTAGAGCACCGCGAACCGTCCGGTGTGGGCGAATCCCCACCGCTGGGCGATCTCGGTGACCGTCGCCGTAGTACTTGTCGCCGCGATCAGCTCTTGATGGGCGTGGCTGAGCCGGACACGGCGCATGTACTCGGTCGGCGTCGTGTCGAGCTGCCGGCGGAACAGGTACTGGACTGCCCGGGGCGTCAGATGCACGGCGGCGGCGACTTCGTTGATGCCGATGTCCTCTGCTGTGTGGCGATGGATGAAAGACACCGCCTCCTTGAGGGTCTCGGGCAGCGCGAGATCACTGGCCGGGTCTTGCTCGGTGAGATTGGACGGATAGCACTCGAGCAGCGCACCGGCGAGCAGGTTGGCCATGCCCGCCGCGATCAGCGGCTGGTGCGCGATGTCAGCGGAGGCCAAGGTGCCGGCCACGTAATCCAGCGCTCGGTGCCAGGCCCGCACGGCGGCACGGGAACGCGGCCGCCAATTCACGAACTGAGTCTGCTGCCCTAGCGACGTCTGCCAATCCGCGGCGACTTTGTTCAGCACGTCAGCCTCGACGGTCACCGCGTCGAACCGCGCGCCATTGCAGTGCAATACGCAGGGCATCCCGTGAGCGACGAGAATCGGGAAGTCCGCATCAGCAACGGGGCCGCCCGCGACACTCAACGATCCCGCGCGCGGCTGGATCACCATGGTGTCGGCGGCCGGGATTTCGAGCGTCACACGCCCCTGGATCATCACCTCGTCGACCATCATCGAGCCGGCTTCACTGCGCCGGTGCGACACCGCAACGTGGCCGGTAAGCCCGGAGATGCGCCAGCCCGGCTGATACGCGCCGGCGAAGAACCGCCGCGCGGCTTGCGCATCGGCGGTGCGAAACTGCTTGTATTGCACGACAACCGGACGGAACCCGTGCTCGGCATCCGGCGTGGGACGATTCGGGCAGTAGTTGGATCGAGGCCCGTCGGGCGACTCGCCGGCAGAACCGATGACGACCCTGGCGGCTTTGCCGTCGATCCCGCTCGTCGCGATGGTCATGGCCGGCCTTGCAAAAGGACCGCGTGCGCTCGCATCACCGCGCCGCCGTCGGTCGCAAACCTGCCCGATCCGGCGACCCGATGCTTCCGTAGATGCTCAGCGCATCGAGCGCTATTCGCTCCCACGCGAAGCGCGACACGGCGCGGGTTCGGCCCGCCGCGCCCATGCTCTCGCTTTGAAATCTTTGGCTCACAAGCTTTCTCAACGCCACAGCCAAGGCCGCGGGGTTCTCCGGCGACACCATGACGCCGGTGATGTCGTCCAGCACGACGTCGGCCAGGACTCCCACAGTGGCCGCGGCTACCGCCATCCCGGTGGCCATGGCCTGTAACACGGCGGTGGCGCGTGGTGGCTGCCGAGGCGTGCACACCGCGACGTCGACGGACCGCATCAACTTCGGCAGTTCGTCATCGCTGACCGTTCCGGCAAAGCGGACGCGGTCACCCACGCCCAACTCCACAGCAAGATGTCGCAGCCGAGCCCGCGCGTCGTTGTGGACACCGTTCGTGGCGTCATTCTCCGCGATCACCAGCTCCGCACCAGGCACGTTAGGCAGGGCACGGATGGCGATATCGATACCGTTGCACCGCAAAGGGTTTGGTGTCGCGCAGAGGATGCGTTGCAGGCCGTTGCGCGACGCCATCGGACCGATGGGCGAGTAGCGCGACGCGTCCACGCCGCAGGTCAGGGCGGACACTCGGGCGCGGCTATGCCGCAGCCGGGCCAGCGCGTCGACGTCGTCGCTGCTCTCGCCCGTTACCCATGCCGCACTGCGCGCCAGAAGCGGCTCGAGGCGCAGTCGTTCGCTGTGATGTTCCGCGTCGGCCTGTCCGCGCGACGTCGCGGCCAGACCCAGAAATGTCTGCACCACGGGGATGCGCCGACGACGAGCCGCCAATTGAGCAGCCAGCCCGGCCAGCCAGCCATAGGCGTGCACGACGTCGGGTTGTTCTCTGGACCAGGCGCGCTCGAGTTTGGCGGCCCATTCCCCCACATAGGGCAAGACCTCGACGGGCGGTGCGGCCCTGCGCGGGCCTACGGGAATCGACAGGCATCGGTAGTGGTCCTCGGCCGCCGCCTGTCCCGCGCGTCGACCGGCTCGCCGCAGGCACGCCGTCGCGTCGTGCCCCTGGGCTGCCAGGGCGGCGCACAGCTGCTCCGGGTCGTCCCCGACAACGTCGTCGCCGCTGACAATTGCAATCTTCAACAGCAATTCCCTCCGCGCCCATCGTCCATCCGTGAACACTAAGTTGAGATACCCTGCCCGATACTCGCGAAACGACGCGAGCGCATCTTCGCAGGCTGGCCTAGCTTTCGCCGGTCGACCCTTGTGTCCGCCGCAGCACTATGACGGCCACTGCACAAGGAGGAGACTTGAGAGGTGACGACTGACGAGCATGGCCGAGGCGTCGAGCTGGTGGTCCTGCTGGCGTCGGCAGGCGGTCTGGAGCCGCTGTCGACCGTATTGCGAGGTTTGCCCTCCGACTTTCCCGCCGCGGTCGTCGTGCAACAACACTTGGGCGGTCACCACAGCCTGCTGACCACGATCCTGCACCGCCACACGGGACGTGCGATCGGCTGGGCGCAGGACGGAATGGTGCTGCGGTCCGGACAGGTGGTCGTCTGCCCACCGGCGATACTGCTGCAACTCGACTCCGACGGCCGCTGCCGCCTGCAGACTGCCCAGAAGCATCAGGCGCTGGTGTTCGACGTGCTGCTGGCGTCGGTCGCCGGCTCGTTCGGCCCGCGCAGCGTCGCGGTGGTGCTGTCGGGTTCCGGACATGACGGCGCGGCGGGCACCGTCGCGATGAAGCTGGCCGGTGCCGTCGTCATCGCCCAAAGCCCGGAGACGGCGCAGTACCCGTCAATGCCGATCGCTGCCGCCCGCGCCGGCGCCGATCTGGTCTTGGACGTCGACGAGATCTCCGGCGTTCTCACCGACATTGTCGGAGGTGCGGCGCTGCCCCCCCGGCGAGAATCGTCGGCACCGACTCCCGAAGACCGACCCGATGCCACCCTCACCACCTACGACGTTCTCGATCGGCTGCCTCCGACGTTTGCGACCAATAGCGCCGCCGCCCGGGGCGAGCTCGCCCGGCTGCGCGCGGCCGAGCTGCAACGCCGCCGCGAGGAGCTGACAGTGGGATTCGGCGCCACGCGGGAGACGGTGGCCATGGCGCGACGCAGGGTCCAGGAGTCACGTTCCCGGGCTCAGCTGGCTCATCAGGCAGCCGAGGAGGCATCCACCCGGTGGCCTGCCAAACCAGCGGGCCACTGGACCGCGGGCGACTAACCCACCACCTCCATCAGCAACAGCGCACCGCCGACCGTCCCCTCGATCGAACGAAACGACGTGCAGGTGATGCGCACGGTCGCCGGGCGGCCACGCCGGTTGACCGCCTCCACCACGACTTCGCCGGAGCTCTCCGGGTCGACGAAAGCGTTGCCGATCAGCGGCCGCACAGCGTCGAGCGGTAGGCCGATGTCCAGATTTGTCAGCCCGTTCCCCGTCGTCTCATCTGCGCGCAATCCCCAAAGCTCCTCACAGCCGCGGTTCCACAAGATCACCTTCATCTCGCGGTCGACCACCACCATGCCCATCTGCACCGAGTCGATCAGCGAGTCCTGGAAATGCTTGGCTTCGTCGAGTTCCAGGCTGCGCTCGCGCAGCATGTCGTTGATGGTGTGCAGTTCGTCGTTGGTGGACTGCAGCTCCTCGTTCATGGTCTCGAGTTCTTCGTTGGTGGACTGCAATTCCTCGTTCGTGGTCTCGAGTTCCTCAACGGTGGACTGCAGTTCCTCGTTGGTCGTTTCGAGTTCCTCGTTGGTGGACTGCAGCTCCTCGTAGGCGGCCTCCAGCTGGCGGTTGGTCTGGACGACCTTGTCCAGCAGCGCACGGGTCGCGGTGACGTCGAAGAACACGATCGACACACCGAGCAGACCGTTCTCGGCGTCGACCAGTGGATTGACGTGGATCTCGAACCACACCGTTTCGGTGCCCGGGCGCTGCCATTTGACGTCCTGGATTCGCGCGGAGCGCCGCTCCACTTTGGCCTGCTCCAGGTACGCGCGCAGCTCGACCGGACGGTAGGACACCTCGAGGTCACGCAGCAGCCGGCCGATGTCGCGGGCCGACAGCCCGAAGATGGACTCGGCCTGCTGGTTGATCATCGCGACGGTGTCTTCGCCGGTGACCACGATCTGGGCCACCGGGCTGGCACGAAAGGCCAAGTCGCGCACGGTCGTCAACCCCGCCAGGTCGACGTTGCGTTCGTAGAACGCCGCATTCGGATCGTAGCGATCCACGCCGCCGTGGGTTCCGGCCGCCTTGCGGAAGATGCGGTGCTTGAGGTTCAGCGGTGTGAACCTGTCTCCGTGACTGAGCAGCATCTCGGCATGCCCGAGAAACAACGTGCCCTGCGGTGCAAGGGCAAAATGCAGACGCCCCAACACGTTTCGCTGCGTCTCCGCATTGAGATACATCAGGCTGTTGCGGCACACCAACAGATCGACCCGGGATATCGGGGCGTCCTTGACCAGGTCGTTACGCACGAAGATCACCGCGCGCCGCAGGTCCTTGTGAAACACGTAGCGGCCGTTGACATGTTCGAAGTAGCGCCCCAACAGATCCGCGGGTACGGACTCGACCGCCTTGGCGTCGTAGGAGGCGATGCGCGCCTCGCTGAGTGCATCCTCGTCGACGTCGGTGGCATAGATCTTGACCCGCTGCCGGAAACCTTCGGGTCCCAGCGCCTCGGCGAGCAGCATGGCCAGCGTGTAGGCCTCCTGCCCCGAGGCGCACCCGGCGCTCCACACCCGAATCGGGTCGTCGGGACCACGCTCGGCCAGCAGCCGTGGGATGACCTCGGTGCTGACGAATTCCCAAGCCTCGGGGTCGCGGAAAAACGAGGTGACGTTGATCAGGATGGTGTTGAAGAGCGCGGTGAATTCGTCGGAGCTGGCCTGCAGGAAGTCGAGGTACTCATCGAACGCGGTGTAGCCCGCCTGGTCCATCCGGTGCCGGACGCGGCGCATCAAAGAGGTGCGCTTGTAACCGGTGAAATCGAATCCGCGCGAATCCCGCATATAACGCAACAGGGCTTCGAACGCCTCGTCAGTCGTGGATTCCATCCAAGTCCCGTCGATAGGGGTGTACCGAAGGATTTGAACACTACTCGCGACGTCAGAAGTGGTTTTCCCGACCGATCAATGCCCAGACCGTTTTGCCCGACGAGGTCGGGGTCGCACCCCATACCCGGCAGAGCGCGGCGACGATGGCCAGCCCAGAGACGATATCCGCCCCGAGGTCGGCATCTTCATGGCGCCCGGGCAGGTGGGAACTGTTGTCCTCCACAGCGACGGTGACCGTGTCTTGAAAGCTCTCGACAATCAAGACCGGTGCGCTCTCGGTGTGGTCGAGGACGTTTTCGACGAAGACGGTGGCCAGCGTGGCAGCGACCGGAATCACCTCGCTGATGTCCCACTGGGCGAGCCATTCGGCCATCACACTGCGCGCAACCTCGAGGCTGCTGATATTTCGCGCGAGGCTGGCGCGCGCCCGCCGCCGGACCTGAAGCGACCGGTCCTGCAGGGCGTCTTGGGCGAGCTCCAGGCTGGCATGTATCGGCACATAGCGAGTAACACCGGCGTTGGTGATCTCCCGCCGCACCCGCGGCTCGCCGCACACGAGCAGGATCGGCACGTCGGGCCAGATGCTGACGTGCCAGCGGGCGCTGGTGAACACCGTCCATGCGGAAGCCGATGGCGCGCGCAGACGGTTGACGTCGACGATCACCGCGCGGGGCTCGTCGATCGCGGCCTTGATGACGGCGTCGCGAACGGTCCGGTAGGTATAGCTGTCCAGCACGCCCTCGACGGTCAAAAGCGGTAGGTCTGGTGAGGTTTCCAGCTCGATCCGGACCGCCGGTCGATCGTTACTCATCCGGTTTCGCCCTCCTGCTGGGCAGCGGTCGACAGCCGGTCGCTCAGCAGTGTCAGGGCGCGTTCGGTCTCGGCCGCAATGGCCGTGTAGCGCCGGTGCAATGGACCGGTTTCGGCTTTGCCGGCCATGTCGCGGGCTAGCTTGGCCTTTTCCTGCAGGCTGCGCACCGCGATCCACAGCGCCCCCTCGAGCTCGGCGTCCCGAGCGCCGAGCAGCGCCTCGGCCGTCCACGCGTGGCCCACGTGGCAGCGAAAGTTGGCCTCACTGATGGAGATCAGCGAGCCGCTGCAGTCGGGGCAGGTATAACCCGAAGGGACCCCCAACTTTTCGGTGTCGAAGTCGGTCGCGAACCGCGACATCATGGCGATGCGGTTCTCGAGCTCCATGGCGGCGTCGCGCTCCATGTCAAAATCCTTTATCTCTCGGTGCGACAGCTCTTTGAGGACCGCGCCGATATCGGCCGCCGCGGCCTGCCGATCCACCACGCCGGCCCGCGCGGCGGTGGTGGGCATCGCCGGGAACAATGCGCCCTCGGGCGCCTGCGCGATGGTGGTGCCGCCGCGCGAACGGATGGCTCCCATTCCCAGCACGCCGTCATCGAGCACGCCAGAAAGCAACACGCCGATCGCGCGGGGCCCGAAGTTCAGGGCCACCGACCGGAACAACGCGTTGATCGCAGGCCGGTGCCCGTTCTCGGTTGGCCCCTGCGACAGGAGTACATGATGGTCGGCGACCAGCAGATGGCGATCCGGAACCCCGACATAGATGCGCCCCTGTTCCAGGGGTGCCCCGTCCTCGGCGGCGACCGCGGGCAGCGGACCGCTGCGGTCGATGATGCGGGCCAAGATGCTAGGCGCGCCGGGGGGGATGTGCAGCACCATCAGATAGGCGTAGGGCACGTCCGGCGATAACCCGGCCGCAAGGTTCGACAGCGCTTCGACGCCTCCCGCCGACGCACCGATCGCTACCACACCTTGCAGGGCGCCGACTTCAGCCGTCTCAATCACCACTTTCGACTACCCCTATAGATGGTAGGCAACCCTTTCCGTCCTGGATAGGGCCGCGCTCGCCCCGTTTGCGCCGGTCGGACGGTGGTACTCCGCATGGTTGAAAAGGAGGCGAGCCATGACCACCGATCAAAATCCGAAACAGCGCGATCTGGACTCGGCGCGGTTCCGTCGTGACACCGGATACCTGACCACACAGCAGGGCGTTCGCGTCGACCACACCGACGATTCGCTGACGGTCGGTGAACGAGGACCGACATTGCTGGAGGACTTCCACGCCCGCGAGAAGATCACCCACTTCGACCACGAGCGCATTCCGGAGCGCGTCGTGCACGCACGTGGAGCCGGCGCCTACGGCTTTTTCGAGCCGTACGACGACTGGCTGGCCGATCACACCGCGGCGAAATTCTTGACCACTCCTGGCCTTCAGACGCCGGTGTTCGTTCGATTCTCCACGGTGGCCGGGTCGCGCGGATCGGCCGACACGGTGCGCGACGTGCGCGGCTTCGCCACCAAGTTCTATACCGAACAAGGCAATTACGACCTGGTGGGCAACAACTTTCCGGTGTTCTTCATTCAGGACGGCATCAAGTTCCCCGACTTCGTGCACGCGGTGAAACCTGAGCCGCACAACGAGATTCCGCAGGCGCAGTCCGCACACGACACATTGTGGGACTTCGTGTCGCTGCAGCCCGAAACCCTCCACACCATCATGTGGCTGATGTCAGACCGGGCGCTCCCGCGCAGCTACCGCATGATGCAGGGCTTCGGCGTGCACACCTTCCGGCTGGTAAACAACAGCGGGGAAGGCACTTTCGTCAAGTTCCACTGGAAACCTCGGCTCGGGGTGCACTCACTGATCTGGGACGAATGCCAAAAGATCGCCGGCAAGGATCCCGATTACAACCGCCGCGATCTGTGGGAGGCCATCGAGTCCGGGCAATACCCGGAGTGGGAGCTGGGCGTGCAGCTGATCGCCGAGCCCGACGAGTTCAACTTCGATTTCGATCTGCTCGACGCGACCAAACTCATTCCCGAAGAACAGGTTCCGGTTCGTCCGGTGGGCAAGATGGTGCTGAACCGCAACCCGGACAACTTCTTCGCCGAGACCGAGCAGGTGGCCTTCCACACGGCAAACGTGGTGCCCGGCATCGACTTCACGAACGATCCGCTGCTGCAGTTCCGCAACTTCTCCTACTTAGACACTCAGCTGATCCGCCTGGGCGGCCCCAACTTCGCTCAACTGCCGATCAACCGGCCGGTGGCCGAAGTGCGAACCAACCAGCATGACGGCTACGGACAGCACGCGATCCCGCAGGGGCGCTCGAGCTACTTCAAGAACAGCATCGGCGGCGGCTGCCCGGCGCTGGCCGATGAGAACGTCTTTCGCCACTACACCGAGCGACTCGGCGGGGAGACAATGCGCAAGCGCGCCAAGTCGTTTGAGAACCACTACAGCCAGGCGCGGATGTTCTGGCTGAGCATGTCGGCGGTCGAAGCCGAACACATCGTTGCCGCGTTCGCCTTCGAGCTCGGCAAGGTCGAAGTGCCCGAGATCCGTTCGGCCGTGGTGGAACAACTCGCGCGAGTCGACGGTGGGCTGGCCGCGCAGGTGGCGGCGAAGCTGGGTCTTCCCGAGCCTCCCGAGGAAGCCGTCGACGATCGGGTGGCCCCGTCGCCGGCGCTCTCCCAGATCGGTGTCAGCGACACCATTGCCTCGCGCAAAATCGCGGTCCTGGCCGCCAACGGTGTCGACGTGGTGGGGACGCGACGCCTCATCGAGCAGATGGGCGAACGCGGCGCCATGGTCGAGGTGTTGGCACCGGTCGCCGGTGGCACGTTGGAGGGCGGATCCGGCGGCGAACTTCCCGTCGACCGATCGTTCACGACGATGGCATCGGTGCTTTATGACGCCGTCGTGGTGGCGTGCGGGCCACAATCGGTGCAGACCCTGTCCGGCGACGGCTACGCGGTGCACTTCGTGACCGAGGCCTATAAACACCTGAAGCCGGTCGGCGCCTACGGGGCGGGTGTCGACCTGCTCCGCACGGCCGGCATCACGAATCGCCTCGCCGAGGACACCGACGTCGTCAACGATCAAGCCGTCATCACCACCAAAGCCGCTGCCGATGAGTTGCCGGACCGCTTCGTCGAGGAACTGGCCGCCGCTCTCGCCCGCCACCGTTGCTGGGAGCGGCGCACCGACCCGATTCCCGCCTAAGACGTGGTTTTCTCCGCGCCCGGGGCGGGCACTCCGAGGTTCAGGGCGTCTCATGGTGGACAGGAGGATCGCTGATGCCGCGTTCGTCGATCAAGAATGAAAAGCTGTATCAGGATTTGCGTAAAAAGGGCGATTCTAAGGAAAAGGCCGCGCGCATCTCTAACGCGGCCGCCGCCCAGGGCAAGTCGAAGGTCGCGCGTAAGGGTGGCAAGTCCGGGTCTTATCAGGACTGGACCGTGGCGGAACTCAAGAAGCGCGCCAAAGAGCTTGGTATGTCCGGCTATTCAAGCCTGACCAAAGACAAGCTGGTCGCCAAACTGCGTAATCACTAGCTGGTGAGGCCGAGCCGCTCGGCCAGCACCAAGAGCGCGACCGCGTAGTCGTTGTCCTTGGTCATCGTTCGGATCGCCTCCCAGTCCAGCCGTTCGCGCACCGCGCGCACCGCCGGCAGCAGCTTGGCGAAGTCGCAGTGGTGCTCGTGCAGCGCCCGTAGTTGCTGGACGATCACCAAAGTGGGCGGCAACACCGGCATGCTGATGGCGAGTACCTCCTGCTGTTCGGCGCGGTCCAGCATGCCCGCGTCGACCGGGACTCCGTTGATCCGGTGCAGGACGTCGACGAGCGTGTCGGCGCTGCGGGCCTTGAACAGCCAGTCCTCTGGCGGGCGCTCGATGACGAACCCCGCGTCGGCCAAGGTGGTCACGGCCGCTTCGACATCGGACTCCGCTACCACCAAGTCCACGTCGTGACGGGGTTCGGGTGCCCCGTAAACCCACAACGCATAACTGCCGGCCAGGGCGAAACGTGGCCCGTTCGCCTTGAGAGCCGCCGCCGCGCCACGCAGCGCCTCCCGCAACGGCGTGGCGCACGCGGGTGGATCGGGCTGGGCTTCGGTAGTTGCCATGGTGCATAGGTCATACCCGGGCCGTCGCCGGAGCAACCTGGGATGGCGGCCACGGCCGTTTAACTTATGGCCAATTGGGAAATCTCGGGGTTATGTCAGCCGCCGTGCCATGCGCCTATGACGCTGCCGCCGTAGTGGTCGGTCAGCTGAGGTCCGGCGCGCACACGGTCGGCCACCGCATAGATCGTGACACCGACTTGCCGGTGATCACGTCGAAGCGAATCCCGGCTCGGGACCCGTACGGATTCGCCGATTACCTCACACAATTGGGGAGAACGGCGGCGGGTGATTGCGCGTGACGGCGGGCCTTGTTGAGCACTGGCTGGAGTCCGGACGACTTGAGTTGCCCTTTCCCGCATCGGGGCGCACAGCCGAACGCTGGCAGCGTCTGGCACGCCTGGCCGAGGAGAACATCGTGGCGGCCAGGATCGCCGAAGCGCACGTCGATGCGGTAGCGATACTTCACGAATTGGGCGGCAAGCCGCCCGAACCGGGCCAATTGTGGGGGGTGTGGACGGCCGAGGCGCCGGACGCCGTTCTGACGGCCACCAGCAACGACGGCGCGTTCTCGCTGAACGGCACGAAGGTGTGGTGCGCGGGCGCGGGATTCTGCACGCACGCGCTGGTCACCGCGCGCCTTGACGACGGAACGCGCGGGCTGTTCGCCGTCGCCGCGATCGACCCCACCGTCAAGGCGTTGCCCAGCACGTGGTGGAACGCCGGGATGGCCGGCAGCGATACCAGGCCGGTCCAGTTCACCAATGCCCAAGCCGTGGCGGTGGGCGATCCCGACGCCTATCTGGAGCGGCCCGGGTTCTGGCACGGCGCCATCGGTGTGGCTGCCTGCTGGCTGGGTGGTGCGCGGCGGGTCGCCGACCCGCTATACCGCTGCGCCGCAAGCCAGTCGGCCGACGCGTACTCGCTCGCGCACCTTGGCGCGGTGGACGCCGCGCTCGCCGCCGGCGATGCGATCCTGTCCGCAGCCGCGACTCAGATCGATGACGACCCCTTCGACAGGGCCGGCACAGCGCAGCTTCTCGCCCGTCGAGTCCGCACGGTGGTGGAACACGCGGTCGATGAAGCGATTACGCGCACCGGGCGCGCTCTGGGCCCCGGCCCGCTGTGCCAGGACGGCCGGCACGCCCAACGAGTGGCCGATCTGAGCATCTACATCCGGCAAAGTCATGCGGAGCGGGATTTGGCCGAGCTCGGACGCCTGGCGGGACAGCAGGGGATGCGGGCGCCATGACAACCGCGTCGGCGGGCAACCGCACCCGGTTTGCGGCCGAATCGCTCACCCATGGCGGCACGCCAGCGCCGTTGTGGCTGGCCGCTTTCGCGGACAGCCCCCTGCCGACGTTGGATCTCACGGAGTGTTTACGGCTGGTCGTCGTGGCTCCTCACCCCGACGACGAAACCCTCGGACTGGGCGCCACAATCGCTCAGCTGACCGCGCGCGGGGTTAGCGTTCGAGTGGTCTGCGTCAGCGACGGTGGCGCCGCCCGGCCCGGCACGTCAGCGTCGGAGCGGCTTCGCAGGCAGACCATCCGTCGTTGCGAATTACGCCGAGCGACAAACCTTTTGAACGCCCCGCCCCCGTTGATGCTGGGTCTGCCCGACGGTGAGCTGGCAGACCACGAAGACGGTATCACCGAGACGCTGACCGAAATCCTCGACGTGGCCGGACCCGGGACCTGGTGTGCGGCGACGTGGCGCGGGGACGGCCATCCCGACCACGAAGCCGTCGGCCTCGCGGCTTCGGCCGCGTGTGCGCGTACCGGGACGACATTGTTGGAATATCCGGTGTGGATGTGGCACTGGGCATTTCCAGCCGACGAATCGGTGCCGTGGGACCGGGCCTATTCGGTGCCCGCACCCGGTTGGGCGTCGGAACGCAAACTGCGTGCGGCGCAATGTTATCGAAGCCAATTCGAGCGCAGTGGCGACGGCGCCGCGCCCAGGTTGCCGGGCTGCGTGCTGCCGCGCTTGCGCGCGGTGGGCGAGGTCGTCTTTCGGTGACCGCACCGACCGCCGGGTGTTCCTATCAGGATGCGCCCCCGTCGGTTCGTGTCGTAGCGAGCCCGCGCGTCGGGGACGGTGGCGACTGCACCAGGAAAAAAGTGGGTAGGGGAAACCTATGCGTGTGGCGACGTTCAACATCCTGCACGGGCGCACGGTCGGTGACGGCGTGGTGCTCCAGCGGCTGCGTGACTGCGTACAACGCCTCGATCCGGACGTGCTGAGCTTGCAAGAGGTCGACTGCGACCAACCGCGCTCCGAGCGCGCCGACCTGACCGCAGCGGTGGCCGAAGCCATGGGCGCCGTAGAACACCGGTTCGTGGCGGCGATTTCGGGCACGCCGGGGGCGACCTGGATGGCCGCCACGGGCCGCGAGCAACCCGGAACCGCCGCATACGGAATCGCGTTGCTGTCCCGATACCCCGTCACCAGCTGGCAGGTGCTACGGCTGCCCCGCATACCGATGCGGTTTCCGATGTACCTCCCGGGACCCAATCGGGTCATGGTCGTCAACGAGGAGCCGCGCGCGGCGGTCATCGCGCAGATGCGCACGCCCCTGGGCGCGCTCACGGTGGCCAACACTCACCTGTCCTTCGTCCCGGGCTGGAACCGGCGTCAGCTACGCCGACTGACTCATGACCTGCGCGGCTTTCCCGGACCAAGGCTGCTCACCGGGGACTTGAACATGACCCCGAAGACGGTGCGCCGGTGGTCGGGCATGCGGGCGTTGGCCACCGCCCAAACGTTTCCCGCGGACACGCCCAATCGCCAGCTCGACCACATCTTGACCGACGACCGCCGGCTGCGCGGGGGCGCCGTGGAATCGAACCTGATGACCATTTCCGACCATCGTCCGCTGGTGGTCGATCTGCAGCGGGCCTGACGGTTCAACCGGCGGCCGAAGGCATCTCGTCGGCGCGGCCGCCCTACCCCTACGCGCGAAAGGGGCCCGGTCCGTCAATCGGACCGAGCCCCCTGCGGGTGACCTACTGGTTCTTCTTCTGCCGCTCCTCGGCGGCGTCGGCGCCCGCCCGCGCCGACTCAGCTTCGGCTTCCTTCTTGCCCGCATCGCGTTGAGCGTCGGCTTTGTCCTGCTGGGCCTGGCCCTCTCTGTGCAAGTCGTCGCGCCCGAGCACGGCCCCGCCGACCTCTTTGACCTTCCCCTTCACGCCCTCCACGGTGCCCTTGACCGCTTCCTCCGGCCCGCTCTTGTCATCCCCCATGGGTTCAACCTCCCTCTCGGTGATTACTGAGCTTGCGCTCGATTGGCACCTAGGGCGTTCCCACCGCACGGCCCATCAAACGCGACCGGTCCGCGTGACCCCTCGACGCGACCGCCGAATCCGTCCGTTTGAACGAGGCTTAGCTGGGTAGTAGCCAGGCCGAAAGGGGGTGATGGCGCTGACCACTATCGCCGTGATCGGCGCGACCGGCACCGCAGGCACCCGCATCGTCGCCCGGCTGAGGTCGCGCGATGTCGCCATCGTAGAGATATCGCGTGAGCATGGCGTCGACCTGTTTGACGGGCCCGGACTTTCGCGCGCGCTCAAGGACGTTGACGTCGCCATCGACGTGTCCAACCCGGTGCCTCCCGACGGCCGGTCCGACATCGGCCAGACCCTGGCGGCGGCCTCCCACAACATCGTGGGCGCGTGTGCCACGCAAGGAGTTCAGCGCCTGGTGGTGTCGACGATCGCCGGAATCGAGGACCCCGTGTTCGACGGCTTCGCCTATTACGAAGCCAAGCGCAGGGCCAAAGACATCATGCTCGACGGTCCGGTACCGACCACGATCGTCAGGTCGACGCAATGGTTCGAATTCGCCACCAACGATGACGCGGTGACATGCAACTCCGACGAGGTCATCGTCGAGGACTGGCTGATTCAACCCGTCGCCGCCGATACGGTCGCCGACGTGATGGTCGAGGCGGCCCTGGGGCAGCTACACGCACCGCGCACCATCACCGGCCCGGACGCCATCCGGCTGCCCGATCTCACATCCAAACTCCTTGCCCGGCAGGGCGATAGCCGACAGGTGCGAACCGTGCAGCCCGCGGTTGCCGCACTGGGCGCCGGAGCGCTGCTCGCTCCCGGCCAGGCCGTCGTCGTCGGCCCCGGCGTCGACACGTGGCTGCAGACCCTGGCTCCCCCCGGCACCAGCGGCCACCATTGCGCCGACGGCTCGAGTCCGCACTTCGGGACCAGCCAGTAAATAACGATCCCGTCACGATCCCGCCGACGATTTCCTAAGACCCCGGCCGTTTTCTTAAGAATTCGTCGCTCCTTTAATCGTTCGCTTAGCAAACGACCGCCGGAAAGGGGGTAACGACCGCTAGCGTTCGTCGTCGGCGAACATCAGCGAATACTGCCACCGTCGGCTTCCGCTACTTTGGATTCCGAGGATCGGGAGCCTCTCGCAGAAACAACCATTTTCGTTTCGAAGGACAACAAGATCATGAAAATCAGCAGTATCGTCGCGCGCCGGAAAGTGGCCGAGATCGGTGCCGGCTGCCTGCTCGGGGGAATGGCGATGGGCATCATCGGTGCGCCCTCGGCGGCCGCAGCGCCCGACTGCAGCCCAGCCGGTGTGAACAACACCGTTTCCTCGGTGGAAGGCTCCGCCCAGCAGTATCTGGCGGCGCATCCGGGCGCGAACCAGGTGGTGACGGCCGCCTACGGGCAGCCGCGGCCGGAGGCCGAATCGAGCCTGCGCGGCTACTTCACCGGCCACCCGCAGGAGTACAACGACCTGCGCGGCATTCTGGCGCCAATCGGCGACACCGAGCGGCAGTGCAATGTCACCGCCCTGCCGCCGAACCTGGAGTCGGCTTACCACGAGTTCATGGCCGGCTGATTGCGCTACGACACGACCCGCCACAGCGCCGTGGCGGGTCGTTGCCATGTGGGGGCGCTAGTTCGGCCGTGTGAACAACTTCTCCGGCGGGTAATTGTGCAGTCAGCTACCAGAATTGGAGGGCGGAAAATGCGGCTGCGCCGGAGCGTGCTGAGCAAGCCTGGTATCGCGCGCAAGCGTCGCGGTAAAGGCTTCGCCTATTACCAGCCGGATGGCAAACCGCTGTCCGACCCGGAAACCCTGCAGCGCATCAAGGATCTGGTCATCCCACCTGCCTGGAAGAACGTGTGGATTGCGCCGTACAGCAACGGCCACATCCAAGCCGTGGGCGTCGACGCCGCCGGGCGGCGGCAGTATCTGTACCACTCCCTCTGGCAACAGGAACGCGCCGAGGAGAAATTCGACCGTGTGCTGGAACTGTCGACGCGGCTGCCGGTGTGGCGCGCCGAGATTGCCAAAGACCTGACGCGCAAGGGCTTGACCCGCAAGCGGGTGCTGGCGCTCGCGCTGCGGCTGCTCGATCGCGGGTACTTTCGCGCCGGCGGCGAGCAATACGCCGAGGAGAACGAGTCCTACGGTCTGTCCACCCTGTTATGTGAGC
Organism: Mycobacterium sp. NGS11; assembly: GCF_059813315.1. Taxonomy (NCBI): domain Bacteria; kingdom Bacillati; phylum Actinomycetota; class Actinomycetes; order Mycobacteriales; family Mycobacteriaceae; genus Mycobacterium; species Mycobacterium sp. NGS11. The sequence continues at coordinate 36,463 of NZ_JCALEJ010000027.1, read as the reverse complement.
ATGTGGTGGTCCGTCGCGACGCGGTCGAGTTCGATTTCCCCGCCAAGAGCGGAGTCCGGCGCACCGTGGAAATCGAGGATCCCGACGTGGTCCGCGCGGTGCGTGCGTTGACGCGCCGCCCCGACCGCACCGAGCGATTGCTGGTGTGCCGCACCTCATCCGGCTGGCTCGATGTTCGTGCCGCCGACCTGAACGAGCGATTCAAGGAACTGGTCGGCGACGAATACACCGTGAAGGACCTGCGGACGTGGCATGGGACGGTGCTGGCGGCCGCGGCATTCGCCGACGCGGACCCTGCCGTCTCTCGCCGGGTGGCCAAACGCGTTGAATCCGCAGTGATGAAAGAGGTGGCCGAGGAGCTGGGCAACACTCCGGCGGTCGCGCGCGGATCCTACGTCGACCCCCGCGTGGTCACCGGTTACGAACAGGGGCTGACCATCGCGGCGGCGACCCGCCGCGCCGAACGCGCCCGCAAACCCGACGTCGCCCAGGAGATCCTGGACAAGGCCACCCGCATGTTGATCCGGCGAGTGGCCAAGGGCCACAGCGCTGGTGGATCCTCGGCGCTCCCCAAATCGGCGTGAGCGGTCGCGCCAGCTGAAAACTGGCTGAGAGTCGCCTGACCTGCCGAATAACGCCGGCGAATCCGGGTAACCGGGCTCGTGTGGGAAGTGCCCAAGCCGTCCTCGCGGCGGCAGCCTGCGTGGGTCTCGTCTGTCAGCGGCGGCCGCTAGCGGCTGGTTCGCGTTTCGACAACGGTGCCACGCAGGTGGTTCAAACAATAGCCACACCGCCCATCCGCCAGCACAGTAGGACCGTCTGCCGAGGAGCGAAAACATGTCCAAAAAAGAGGTTTCCGACTATCTGCTAGAGCGCTTGCGGGCGTGGGGCGTTGAACATGTATTCGGGTACCCCGGCGACGGCATCAACGGCCTGCTGGCGGCGTGGGGACGCGCGGACAACAAACCCAAGTTCATCCAGTCGCGCCACGAGGAGATGAGTGCCTTCGAGGCGGTGGGCTACGCGAAATTCACCGGCCGGGTCGGAGTTTGCGCCGCCACCTCGGGCCCCGGCGCGATCCACCTGCTCAACGGCCTCTACGACGCCAAGCTCGACCATGTTCCGGTGGTGGCCATCGTCGGCCAGACCAACCGCAGCGCGATGGGCGGAAACTACCAGCAAGAGGTCGACCTGCTGACCCTTTTCAAGGACGTCGCCAGCGACTACGTCCAGATGGTCACCGTCCCCGAACAATTGCCCAACGTGCTCGACCGCGCGATCCGCATCGCGATGACCCAGCGGGCCCCGACGGCGTTGATCATCCCCAGCGACGTCCAGGAGCTGCCATACTCTCCGCCCGAACACGCGTTCAAGATGGTGCCCTCCAGCCTCGGCATCGAATATCCGGAAATCGCCCCGGACGACACCGCCATCGCGCGCGCCGCCGATGTGCTGAATGCGGGCAAGAAGGTCGCCATGCTGGTGGGCTCGGGCGCCCGCGGCGCCCAAGACGAGCTCGCCGAAGTCGCCGACCTGCTCGGTGCGGGCGCGGCGAAGGCGTTGCTGGGCAAGGACGTGTTGTCGGACGAATTGCCCTGGGTCACCGGCTCGATCGGCTTGCTGGGGACGCGGCCGAGCTATGAGTTGATGCGCGACTGCGACACGCTGCTGACCGTCGGCTCGAGCTTCCCGTACACGCAGTTCCTGCCGGAATTCGGTCAAGCGCGCGCGGTGCAGATCGACGTCGACGGCCGGATGATCGGCATGCGCTACCCGTTCGAGGTCAACCTGGTTGCCGACGCGAAGACCGCACTGCGGGCGTTGATCCCACACCTGCGCCGCAAAGAGGACCGCTCGTGGCGCGAGGGCATCGAGAAGACCGTGGCCCGCTGGTGGGAGACCATGGACAAGGAGGCCATGGTCAGCGCTCACCCGGTCAACCCGTTGCGATTGTTCTCGGAGCTGTCGCCGCAGTTGCCCGACAATGCCATCGTCGCAGCCGATTCCGGCTCGTCGGCCAACTGGTATGCGCGCAATCTGCGCTTCCGCGGCAACATGCGGGGCTCGCTGTCGGGCAACCTTGCCACGATGGGCCCGGGGGTTCCGTACGGCATCGGCGCCAAGTTCGGCCATCCGGACCGGCCCGTCATCGTGTTCAGCGGGGACGGCGCAATGCAGATGAACGGCATGGCCGAACTGATCACGATCAAGCGGTACTGGAACGAGTGGAAAGATCCGCGTCTGATCATCGCGATCCTGCACAACAACGACCTGAATCAGGTCACCTGGGAAATGCGGGCGATGGCCGGCGCGCCGAAATTCGCGGAGTCCCAAAACCTTCCCGACATCGACTTCGCCGCGTTCGCGGCCAGCCTGGGCCTGAACGCGATGACCATCAAGGACCCGGAGGAGCTGTCGGACGCCTGGCGCAACGCGCTGTCCGCGGACCGCCCCACCGTGCTGGACGTCCACACCGACCCGGACATGCCGCCCATCCCCCCGCACGCCACCTGGGAGCAGTTCAAGTCGGCGACCGCGGCGGTGCTCTCCGGTGACGAAGACCGGGTGGGTTTCGTCAAGGTCGGACTGAAGACCAAGGCGCAGGAGTTCCTGCCGCACAAGAAGAGTTGACCCGCGCGGGTCAACTCACCAGGCTCGCGGCCGCGCTGCGCAGGTCGTCGACGAACGAGTTGTACACCTGATCGTGTCGGTCGCTGCGGTCGCGCAGCACCGACGAGGGGTGCACCGTCGCAAAGACGATCGGCTCCGGTGTGAGGTCGACGTCGACGGACGCGGGCAGCCGCAGTTGTTGGCCACGCTGGGTGGAAACACGAAAGGTGTTGCCCAGCAAGGACTGCGCGGCCGTCGCACCCAGGCACACGATGACTTGGGGCCGCACCGCCTCGATCTCGGCGATCAGCCATGGTCGGCACGCGACCACTTCGGTGCGGCCGGGCTTTTGGTGGATGCGTCGCTTGCCGCCCTTACGGGTGAACTTGAAGTGCTTGACGGCGTTGGTCTCATAGACCAGCGCCGGGTCGACGCCGGCATCGTCAAGAGCACGGGCGAGCAACCGCCCGGCCGGGCCTACGAACGGCTCGCCGGCGCGGTCCTCCTGGTCGCCCGGTTGCTCGCCCACCAACATGATCGGCGCCCCGGAATTCCCGTTGCCGAACACCGTTTGGGTGGCGTCTTCGAAAAGTGAACAGCCGTGGCACGTTTCGGCCGCGTCGCGCAGCGCGTCGAGGTCCCGCTGCTGCGGAAGGTAGCGGTCGGCCCCGGGTGCGTTCGATGTTGCGGCCATGGTGCGCTGAAGGGCGTGGTACCCCCCGCTCCCCCACCGAGCAGGGGGTACCACGCCATGGGTGGCTGCGTCAGCCTTTGCCGAGGATGGTGTCGCGGGCCCGGTCGAGCATCGCCGCGAACGGTCCGGCGGCCAGATTGGCCACCTGCGATTCCACTCCCTGGTGCGGGCGGGTGGGCGCAATCGCCTCGGCGAGCTTGGCGGCGCGCCCCATGCGCTCGAGCTCCTCGCCGCTCAATTCCTCACCCAGCTTGGCGAATTCGTCGTGCTCCTCGTGCTCGGCGTGTTCGATGACCGCGTCGCGCAGCTTGGTCAATTCGCGAGTGAACTCCTCGCTGTCGACGTCGAGCTTTTCCAGCTTCTGCAGAACGGTCTTGGCTTCGTGCTCTTCGTGGAGGCGCTTGTCGACCACGACGGCGCCGTCGGAGATCTTGCGCTTGGCGCGGGGGTGCACGATCTCCTCCTCCGCGGTTTCGTGGACGGCGAGCAGCCGCCGAAGCTCGACAAAGGCCTTCTCGCGGGCCTTTCCGGACGCCGCCAGTGTCTCGGCGAACATCGCTTTGATCTGCTCATGCTGACTGACGAGGAAGTCGACCACGTCGGTGGGCGACTTGATGGCGTTCGTTGCCACAGTGTCCCTCCCATCTACTTTGGTTCGACGCGCAAGGCTGTGCGCGCTCCGTCAACGGCTACCCGACGAATCCGGGCGTCAAACGGAGTGTGGCCGCGCCCGCGCGGGGTATGTACTGGACAAACAGCGAAAGGAGCTTGCGGTCGATGGATGCCGAAATCGATTCCCGCACTCGCCATCGCATCCGGGCTCTGTTGCGCTGCGGAGTCGTCGGCGTGCTCGCGACGGCCGCGCTGAGCACGGGCTGTTCACGCCCCGGAGCATCGCTGGAAGCCGCGCCCGACGTCGAACTCTGGCAGGCAGGCGCCGCGTTGCACGAGCCGGTGTGGTCGTATCGGATGAACGCGTTGGTCGCGCTCACCGACGACCACCGATTGGCCGAGGTCAGTGCCGGCGATCACGGCGCAGGGGCCAAGACGCGTTTTTCCGCGCCCATGGCGTCCGGGCGCAACCTGCAAATCAGCCGAAAAGACGAGCGGGTGGTGTTCGTGCCACAACCCGAGCGCGGCAAGGTGGCGGAGGTCGACCTGGAAAGCCTGCGCCAGGTCAACGATTTTGACGCCGGACCGGCGCCGGCCTACCTGACCGAGGATTCGGGATTGCGGATGCTGCTTGCGCTTTCGGCGGATGGAAAGGCGGTGACGCCGGTGGATCAGTACGGCTACCGCAAGCTCCCCACCGCGACCACCGGCGAGAGCGCGGACACCATAGACGGCGCCAATCGCGGCCGCGAGCTGGACTACCACCTGTTCGGCTCGTCGGGCATCCGCCATTTCCAGGGGACATCGTCGCCCGCGGCGGAACGCGGATCACTGGACTTCGACGTCGCGGTTTCGGCGGGCGACGGCACCGCGGTGACACGCAGCTACGTGGCCGGACGCGACGACGACACCCTGCGCGCCGTCGACTCGCGCCGCGGCGGAAAGGGATTGGAGGTGCTGGCCAGCACGCGGTTACCGTCCCCGATCCGCGAACTCGGCACCGACGACACCAGGATCTATGCGGCCACCGACCACGAACTGGTGACGCTGGAGGCGGCGTGCTTCACCGGTTTTCCGGACGGTCACATCCCGGTACTGCGCGCCATCGATTACCGGTCGGGGCTGCCTCCCGACGCCCGGGCGGCCCAGCTCTCGGGAATGGCCGTCGGGCCGCATCGGGTGTACCTGACCTTCGCGCACGCGCCCTACGTGGTCGGCATCGCCAAACCGCGCCTGTGACGGGTTTGCCCAAGCGCCCTCGTCGGCTACATTTCGGGCAGGTTCTCCCCGCTAAGGAGGCACTGGGGTGACCAACCCGCAGGACCCGTACTGGCAAAACCCGCTCAGCTATGACCCGCTCGGCCGCGTCCCGCCGGCCGACGAGGAGCTACCCGACGAGCTGCCCACCGCGCCTTCGCCTTTCACGGCGCCGCCAGCGCCCTACCGCCCGCCGGTCAACACCATGGCGACGCTGTCGCTGGTCTTCGCATTCCTCTTCGCGCCGGCGGGGGCGATTCTGGGACATCTCGGCCTGTCGCAGATCCGCCGCACCGGCGAACTCGGCCGCGACCGCGCGCTGGTGGGCGTGACGCTGTCGTACATATTCATTTTGTTGGCGGTCGTCGCCCTGGCCGGGTGGGCCACGCTTTCCGGTTCGACCTCCCCGAACCGGACGCCTCCCGGGTCCAGCACGGCGGCCGGGCCGCCGCCGCCCACAGTCCCCCCGGAGACCATCGCCACGCTGCTACCCGGGCTCGACGCCCTGCGGAACATCACCGGCGATGCGAACCTCGATGCCGGACCGACCTGGAACAGCCCCGGCCGACCCGCGGATGACGGCAGCATCGACCGCCCGGAGTGTTGGGGAAGCATCGCCGCCGGCAGCCCGGACGCCTACCCTCCGGGGGCGCTGGCCGGATATCACGCCGGGCAATTCACCGATACGCGCAGCATGCTGAAGTCGATGCAGGTCATCCAGGGCGTGGGGGCGTTCCGCGATCCCGCCGCCGCCCAGGCCCAGCTTGCGGGCTTGCTGTCGGGATGGCGCCAGTGCGGCGGCTACACCGTCACCGTGACCGCCCCCGGCGGACGGCCGATCCCGATGTCGTTGGGCACACCCGCCGACGCCGGCAACGGCATCACCACGCTGGATCTGACGCCCAAGGCCATTCAGGTGCGCTCGGCGCGGGCGATCGCCACCAAGGCGAACGTCGTCATCGACCTGAGCGTGTCCGCCAACGGCACTACGGACAGCGGGCCGCCCCGCGCGGCCGCGGTCAGCATCGCCAACTACATCCTCGGCAAGATCCCCGGCTGAGCAGCCTACGGTTCGCCCGGCTTTGCCGCGCTCGCGATCGCCACTACCCACATGAGTGGCGACCCGCAGCGCCCGGCTCCGCCGCGCTCGCGATCGCCACTACCCACATGAGTGGCGACCCGCAGCGCCCGGCTCCGCCGCGCTCGCGATCGCCACTACGCTGAGCCCATGAAATTTGTCGACGTCGACGGGGTCGGCCGGGTCAGCCGGATCGGCCTGGGCACCTGGCAGTTCGGTTCGCGCGAATGGGGTTACGGAGATAGCTACGCCGCCGGCGCAGCCGGCGACATCGTCCGCCGCGCCCTTGCCATGGGGGTGACGCTGTTCGACACCGCCGAGGTTTACGGCCTGGGCAAGAGCGAGCGGATCCTGGGCGAAGCCCTCGGCGACAAGCGCGCGGACGTCGCGGTGGCCAGCAAGATCATGCCGGTCGCGCCCTTTCCCGCCGTGGTCAAGCAGCGCGCCCGCGCCAGCGCGCAGCGGCTGAGGCTGGACCGGATTCCGCTTTATCAGATTCACCAGCCCAACCCGGTGGTGCCGGATTCGGTGATCATGCCGGGCATGCGCGACCTGCTGGAGCGCGGCAAGATCGGCGCGGCCGGCGTCTCGAACTATTCGCTGCAGCGCTGGCAGAAGGCCGACGCCGCGCTCGGGCGCCCGGTGATCAGCAACCAGGTGCACTTCTCGCTCGCCTTCCCGAAGGCGCTGAAGGACCTGGTGCCCTTCGCCGAGCGGGAGAACCGCATCGTGATCGCCTACAGCCCGCTGGCACAGGGCCTGCTCGGCGGCAAGTACGGCGTCGACAACCGCCCAGGCGGCGTGCGGGCGGTGAACGCGCTGTTCGGCACCGAAAACCTGCGCCGCGTCGAGCCGCTGCTGCAGCTGCTGCGCGACGTCGCCAAGGACGTGGACGCCAAGCCGGCGCAGGTGGCACTGGCCTGGTTGATCAGCTATCCGGGCGTCGTCGCGATTCCGGGCGCCTCCAGCGTCGAGCAGCTCGAGTTCAACGTCGCCGCCGCCGACATCGAACTGCCCACCGCATCACGTGACGCGCTCACCGAGGCGGCCCTGGCCTTCCGGCCCACGTCGACGGCGCGTTTCCTCACCGACCTGGCCAAGGAGAAGCTCGGCCGCGGTTAAGACTGGTTGGCCTCGGCGAACGCGGCGGGGCTGGCCGGCGCCCCGCGCGCCACCACGAGCGGCATCGATGTCGAGGAGTTGGTGCGCAGGATGGTGTGGACGACGTCGACGAGGTCCTCGACCGGCATCAGCTTGCCGGGCATGCAGCCGCGCGCCGACCACAGCGGCACCGCTTTCATCGCGAGATCCATATCCCAGCCCTCGTTCATTCCGGTCTGACCGTCACCCTCTCCGCCCGCGCACTCCCCGACGATCAGGTTGGTGAAGCCGATGTCGGAGTGTTCGGCTCGCCACGCTTCGACGAGCCGCTCCAGGGCGGCCTTGCTGACGCCGTAGGCGCCCAGACCCGGCCACGGCGGCCCGAAGGTGCCGGCGTCGGAAGACAGGTACACTGCCTTGCCGGCCGACGCGGTGAGGTAAGGCACCGCCGCGGCCGTCACCAACGATGCGCCGATGACGTTGGTGTCGAAGATGCGCCGCCACGTGTCGGCGTCGGTGTCCACCATGCGGACCAGCGGCCCCACCGCGGGTGTGTAGACGATGTTGTCGATGCCGCCGAGGGCGTCGGCGGCGTGGTCGATGGCCGAGCGGCAGGAGCCCTGGTCGGTGACATCGCATTCGACGGCGATCGCGTTCGGGCCGGCGTCCTTGGCCGCGGCTTCGATGCGCTCCCGGCGCCGGGCGAGTAGCGCGACCTGATCGCCGCGCTGCGCAAGACCGACGCCTATGCAGCGCCCCAACCCACTGGAGGCGCCGATGACCACTGTCCTTGACATATTCGCCCTCTCCTGTAACGACCGCGCTGCAGCCACAGCGTATCGGCAGGCGGCGCGTTACGTAACGTTCGGGCGGGTTTGTGTCAAGGTGGTCAGCCGCCGTCGGGCGCCTGCAGCACCACGGCGGTATGCGCGTCGACGGTGAAAGTACCTCCGCCGGGCACCTCGTCGGCCGGTGTGGCCTCTTCGGGCCCGGTGAAGACCACAACCTGCCAGGAAGCGCCGAATTCCTTTGGCGGCAAGGTGAATTCGATCGGCTCGTAGTGGGCGTTGAAGCACAGCAGGAAGGAGTCGTCGAGCACCCGCTGCCCCCGCGAATCGCGGTCGGGGATGCCGTGGCCGTTGAGGAACACGGTGAGTGATTTGGCGAATCCGGCGCCCCAGTCCTCGTCGGTCATTTCGGCGCCTTCGGGGGTGAACCAGGCGATGTCCGGCAGTCCGTCCTGGCCGCGGCGCCCCACGGGCTTGCCGGAGAAGAACCGGCGCCTGCGGAAGACCGGGTGCTCGGCGCGCAGCGCCGACACCGTCCGGGTGAATTCCAGCAGCCCGGCGTCGGCGCTGTCCCAGTCGATCCAGGTGAGTTCGTTGTCCTGGCAGTAGCCGTTGTTGTTGCCGTTCTGGGTACGACCGAGTTCGTCGCCATGGCAGATCATCGGCACACCCTGGGACAACAGCAGCGTGGTCAAAAAATTGCGCTGCTGGCGGGCGCGTAGCTGGTTGACCTGTTCGTCGTCGGTGGGACCCTCAGCTCCGCAGTTCCAAGACCGGTTGTGGCTCTCGCCGTCGTTGTTGTCCTCGCCGTTGGCCTCGTTGTGCTTTTCGTTGTAGGACACCAGGTCGCGTAGCGTGAAGCCGTCGTGGGCGATGACGAAGTTGATCGACGCCACCGGCCGCCGCGCGGTGTGCTCGTAGAGATCCGCCGATCCGGAGAGCCGATAGGCGAACTCGTCCAGGGTGGCGGGCTCGCCGCGCCAGAAGTCGCGCACGGTGTCGCGGTATTTCCCGTTCCACTCGGTCCACTGCGGCGGGAAGTTGCCCACCTGGTAACCACCCGGGCCCACGTCCCACGGCTCGGCGATGAGCTTGACCTGGCTGACCGTCGGATCCTGCTGCACGAGTTCGAAAAACGTTGCCAGGCGGTCGACGTCGTAGAACTCGCGGGCCAACGTCGAGGCCAGGTCGAACCGGAAACCGTCGACATGCATCTCGGTCACCCAGTAGCGTAGCGAGTCCATGATCAGCTGCAGCGCGTGCGGATGTCCGACGTTGAGGCTGTTGCCGGTGCCGGTGTAGTCCATGTAGTACTGCTTGTCGTCCTCGACCAGCCGGTAGTAGGCGGCGTTGTCGATGCCGCGCATCGACAGGGTTGGGCCCAGGTGATTGCCCTCCGCCGTGTGGTTGTAGACCACGTCGAGGATGACCTCGATGCCGGCCTCGTGCAGCGAGCGCACCATGGCCTTGAACTCTTGAACCTGGCCGCCCGGCGTGGTGGCGCTGGAGTACTTGAAGTCGGGTGCGAAGAATCCGATCGTGTTGTAGCCCCAGTAATTCGACAGCCCCTTGTCCACCAGGGTGGAATCGTTGGCGAAGTGGTGCACCGGCATCAATTCGATGGCTGTGATGCCGAGGTCCTTGAGGTGCTCGATGATCACCGGGTGCGCCACCGCGGCGTAGGTGCCGCGCAGCGGCTCGGGGATGTCGGGGTGGGTCTGGGTCAGGCCCTTGACGTGCGCCTCGTAGATGACCGAGTCGGCATATTGATGGTCCGGCGGCCGGTCGTTACCCCAGTCGAAGTAGGGGTTGATCACGACCGACTTTGGCATGCTGGCCGCCGAGTCGTCGTCGTTGCGGCTGTCGGGGTCGCCGAAGTTGTAGCTGAACAGCGACTGATTCCATTCGAACGAGCCGTCGATGGCTTTCGAATACGGGTCCACCAGCAGCTTGTTCGGGTTGCACCGGTGCCCCGCGGCCGGGTCGAACGGCCCGTGCACGCGGTAGCCGTAGCGCTGGCCCGGTTCGATGTTGGGGATGTACGCGTGCCAGATGAAGCCATCGACCTCCGGCAGGGTGACGCGGCTCTCGACACCCTCGGCGTCGAACAGGCACAACTCGACGCGCTCGGCCACTTCGCTGAACACCGCGAAGTTGGTGCCCGCGCCGTCGTACGTCGCCCCCAGCGGGTAAGCCCTGCCCGGCCACACCTCTCCGGTGGGTGTGGGAGCGACAGCGTCTGCGGTGGTCATGGCGCAATCAATACCCTGCTTACCGGACCGTCAAACTGTGCGTCACGCCCGAAAGCGCCGCGACTTACTGGAAAGCCTTGGCGCATAGGAGATCACGGCTTGAGTATGACCTTCACCGCACCGTCCTGCTTCTTCTGGAAGATGTCGTAGGCGTGCGGGGCCTCGCCGAGGGGTAGCACGTGGGTGGCGAAGCTGTCGACGCCGAGCGGGTCTTCGTCGGTCAGCAGCGGCATGATGTCGTCGACCCAGCGCTTCACGTTGGCCTGCCCCATCCGCAGCGTCACCTGCTTGTCGAACAGGGTGAGCATCGGCAACGGGTCGGCCATCCCGCCGTACACGCCGCTCAACGAGATCGTGCCGCCGCGCCGCACGATGTCGATGGCGGAGTACAGGGCACTGAGGCGGTCCACGCCGGCGGTTTGCATGACCCGCTTGCCCAGCACATCGGGCAGCAACCCGGCAACCTGCTGTGCCAGTTTGGCCGCCGGCGAGCCGTGCGCCTCCATTCCCACCGCGTCGATGACGGAATCGGTTCCCCGCCCGTCGGTCAGGTCGCGGATCACGTCACCCAGCGGGGTTTCGAGCCGACTTGAATCGATGGTGTGGATACCGCGTTTCGCGGCGCGGGCGAGCCGCTCGGGCACCAGGTCGACGGCGATGACGCGGTAGCCCAGGTGATCGGCGATGCGCGCAGCCATGTCCCCGATGGGACCCAGCCCCAGCACGGTCACCGAGCCGCCATCCGGGACGTCGGCATAGGCCACCGCCTGCCATGCGGTCGGCAGCACGTCCGACAAGTAGACGAAGCGTGAATCCGGCGGTCCTACAGGAACTTTGATGTGGGTGAACTGGGCCTGCGGGACGCGCAGCAGCTCTGCCTGTCCGCCGGGGACTTCGCCGTAGAGCTCCGAATAGCCGAACAGGGCGGCGCCCATACCCTGATCGCGCACCTGGGTGGTCTCGCATTGGGTGAAGAGCTGTTGGTCGCACATATGGCAACTGCCGCAGGAGATTTGGAAGGGGATGACCACCCGGTCCCCCACCCGCAGGTCACCCGTTTGACCGCCGACCTCCCGCACGATGCCCATGGCCTCGTGCCCGAGGATGTCCCCGGGGTTCATGAACGCCCCGAGAATCTCGTACAGGTGCAGGTCGGACCCGCAGATATTGGTCGAGGTGACTTCGATGATCGCGTCGGTAGATTGCTCGATCTTCGGATCGGGCACCGATTCCACCCGCACATCGCGTTTGCCGTGCCACGTGACAGCCTTCATGGGAGGGCGATACCCGTCTCGCACCCGTCGAAACCGCTTTGCCACCGCTGTCGCGAATGGCTTTAACCGCGGCGGTGTTTGAGGGGATGTTCGCTGTCGATGAGGGCGGCCGCGACATCCACCAGCCGGATGTTGGATTGCTGCGAAAGCCGGGTGAGCAGCCCGAAGGCTTCGACGGAATCGAGGTTGAAGCGCTCCATGATGACGCCCTTGGCCTGCCCGATGATGTCAAGCGTGGCCAGGGCGCTGCGAAATTGGTCCTGACGGCGCATCATCGTCCAGGCCAAGGCGATATGGGTGGCATACACCGTGCCCAGCTCCACTGACTCACCACCGAATGCGCGCGGAGCGTCGGCGTAGAAGTTCAGCGCTGCCATGCTGCTGCCGTCGACGAACAGCTCATAGGACAGGATGGAACGGATCGGGGTCTGCTCGAGCGCATGCCGCCGGTAGCGCGGCCAGCGCTGTTCGGCGTCCAGGTCGGCGATATGCATGATGTGGTGTTCCCAGGCCGCGGCCAGGCACGGCCCCTCGCCGTACCTGTTCTGAATCGCGTCAAGAACCATCGGGTAGTGATGCGTGGCGGCCACGCTGCTGACCGACCGGCTCTTCTCGGCCAACGTGATTCCCGCATACTTGGCGCCGGTCACGTGGTCGACGCCGTTATCGATCAGCTCGTGCAGCCCGGCCGCGGTATCGCCGTTCTCCCGCTCCAGGTTCGTCACCAGCTCCACAAGCTGATTGACGATGGTGGCGCGTCCATCTCGCATCGAACATCACCCCCTCGGGCCTGTCGGGCCGCAGAGCCCCTTCTCGCAGAGGTCAGAGTGGCATTGACAAGTGTATGAGCCATTTAGCGAAGCGCAAGGCCGGACAACGAATGCCCATCAAGCGATGACCGCGCACGCAGCGCACAGAGGGGCTTCGGTGCGAAGGTAGCATCAAAAACTGCCCCGCACAACGTCTTTCGCGTCGACCGCGAGCGCGGGATCAAGGGGCACCGCGCCGGTCCCCCGACGGCCGCCTACACTCGGCTGGGTGACCTCCATTGTGATCGTGGGAAGCGGCTTCACCGGATTCACCTGCGCCCGTCGCCTGGCCAAAATTCTGCGGCGGCGGCGCGCCCCGGTCGACATCACGATAATCTCGCCGGTCGACTACATGCTCTACACGCCACTGCTACCCGATGTCGCCGGTGGTGTCGTCGATGCCCGCTTTGTCGCTGTGCCACTGGCCAATTCGCTCAAGGGTGTCCGCGCTGTGCGTGGACGCGTGGACGCTGTGGACTTCGCCCGGCACACGCTGACCTATTGCGATCCCGAAGAGCGCAGCCATTCCATGTCCTGGGATCGTTTGGTGCTGACGCCCGGTTCGGTGACGCGGTTGTTCGACGTACCGGGGCTCGCCAGGCACGCGCGCGGGCTGAAGACCACTGCCGAAGCCCTCTATCTGCGAGACCATTTCGTGGAACAACTGGAGCTGGCCAACATCGAAGACGATGCCCGGATGGCCGCCGCCCGGCGCACCGTCGTGGTGGTCGGCGCGTCGTATTCGGGCACCGAGCTGGTGGCGCAGCTGCGCGCTCTGGCCGATGCCGCGGCCAAGCAGATGGGTTTCAACCCCGCCGAGGTGCGGTTCTTGCTGCTGGACCTGGCCGACCAAGTGATGCCCGAGGTGGGGAAGAAGTTGGGTGACGCCGCGCTCAAGGTGCTACGTAAGCGCGGCATCGACGTTCGGCTCGGCATCACCCTCAAGGAGGCGCACGCTGATCACGTTGTGCTCAGCGATGATTCGCGCATCGAGACACGCACGATCGCGTGGGTGACGGGGGTAGTCGGCGCGCCGTTGATTCAGAACCTGGGGCTACCGACGGAGAAAGGCCGGCTCACCGTGCAGCCCGATCTGCAGGTGCCCGATCACCCCGACGTCTTCGCGGCCGGTGACGCGGCCGCGGTGCCCGACTTGACCCAACCGGGAAAGGTCACGCCGCCGACCGCCCAACACGCGACCCGGCAGGGCAAGGCGCTGGCCCGCAATGTCGCGGCTAGCCTCGGTTACGGCAGCAGCAAGGAGTACAAGCACCGCAACCTCGGCCTGGTCGTCGACCTCGGACCGCGCTACGCGGTGGCCAACCCGCTCAACATCCACTTGTCCGGATTGCCCGCCAAGGCCGTCACCAGGTCGTACCACTTGTACGCGATTCCACGCGGCGTCAATCGGTGGGCGGTGTCACTGGCGTACTTGACCGACTTGCTGTTCACCCGCTCGGTCGTTTCGATCGGGTTGTCCTCGGAGGACGACGCGCAATTCACCGCCAGCGAGGGCATCCCCATGCCCAAGACGAGTTGACTCGACCGGCGTCAGCCTTCGGCCGACTGTTGCGCCATCGCGTAGGCGAGTTGAAGGAAGTCCGCGCCGGCCAGTGCGGTGAACACCCCGGCGACGAGCCGGGTGAACCTGGGTGCGAAAACCAGGCCGATGGCGAATCCCGTGGCGACCCACATGTCCAGGCAGAAGGGGCAGGTGAGCAACTCGCCCAAGCTGTGCCGGAGCTGACTCTGGTCGCGGGCCTCTTCCTGGACTTCCGCCGGTCCGCCCGTGCCCGCGTAGTGCGTGAAGGGCGCTCGCAGCGGGCTCGTCACCGCGTCCTTGGTCAAGGTGCGCGACAGCTTGTGGGTGCCCAGGGTGAGCAGGACGAGGTCCTGGACCCGCCACCGGGTCGGAAGTGTGCGCCCGCTGGCCAGCGCGGCCAGCACCGCAAAGACCACTACGACGCCATAGACGAACATCACCGCCAGGTAGCCGCCCAGTGGCCGGTCGTTGTCGCCCCGGTAGGCATCGGCTTCCTGCCGCGCGCTGCTGGCGACCTGGGCACCGGTATCCGTCAACTCACCCATCGCTTCTCCTCAAAGGCATAGCGGGTTGGGTACCCGGCGTCGGCCGGCGCAATCCGGAACGGCTCAGGCTGTGTCCGGTTCGACGGCGTTGGTCCTTTTTGCGGCTTCCCGCAAGGTGCGGTTGGTGGACCGCAGGTCGGTGTTGGCCGCCGACAGCGTGGCGTTGTGATCTTCCAGGTCGAGGATGCGCGCGACGCCCGCCAGGTTGACCCCGGAGTCGACCAGCTCACTGATGCGTCTGAGCCGCATCAGGTCGTCGGCGCTATACCGGCGGGTGCCGCCTTCGCTGCGGGCGGGTGTGATCAAGCCGTAGCGCTCGTAGAGCCGCAATGACTGCACCGCGATCCCGGACAATTCGGCGGCCACCGAGATGCCGTACACACCATGGTCGGACGAGGGGGCACCCGCGTCGCCGCGGTAGTCGGCCATCACCCATCTCCTTCAACTACCCGCACAAAAAATCTATCTAGCACACTTGCATCATTCTGTCGAGAGTGCTATATGAAATCTATGTCATTAGACATAGGAAATTGCCGACCCACCGCCTAGATTGGAGTGAGAGGTGACCACCATGCTGATGCGTTCAGATCCGTTCCGTGAGCTCGACCGCTTCGCTCACCAAGTCCTCGGCACTGCCGCCCGGCCGGCAGTGATGCCGATGGACGCCTGGCGCGAAGGCGAGAAATTCGTCGTCGAGTTCGACCTGCCCGGCATCGATGTCGACTCGCTGGACATCGACATCGAGCGCAATGTGGTGACCGTGCGCGCCGAACGGCCGGCCGTCGATCCCAACCGCGAGATGCTGGCCACCGAGCGGCCGCGCGGCGTCTTCAGCCGCCAGCTGGTGCTCGGCGAGAATCTCGATACCGAAAAGATCGAGGCCTCCTACGCCGAAGGCGTTCTGCGCCTGCATGTTCCGGTGGCCGAGAAGGCGAAGCCGCGCAAGATCACGGTCGGCCGCGGGGACACGCCGCGGGCCGTCCGGGACAGCGCCGGCGAGCGCGAGGTCATCAACGCCTGACCGACCGGCGGCCCGGGCGGCGGTCAACTCCCCCGACCACCGCCCGCCGCCGGCCCCGGACCACCGGTGCGGACGTCTCGCCCGGCGCCAGGAAGACCGAATCCAGATGAAATGGGAACTCGATGGCCAGACGGCCAACGTCGAACGGGCGTTGGCCGGCGGCGCCGCACAACCGGCGGGCTGGTTTCGGTTCTACTTCACCGACCAACGCTGGGAATGGTCGGAACAAGTGCAACGCATGCACGGGTATGAGCCCGGCAGCGTCACTCCGACCACCGATCTGGTGCTCTCGCACAAGCATCCCGAAGACCGCGGGCATGTCGCGGCCACCATCGATCAAATAGTCCATACGCACCAGGCGTTCAGCACTCGGCATCGCATCGTCGACACCCGGGGAAATGTGCGCCACGTCGTCGTCGTCGGCGACCGGATCTTCGACGACGACGGTGACGTGATCGGAACGCACGGGTTTTACATCGACGTCTCGGGACCGCGCGAGCGATCGCGCGAGGACGAGATGAGCGCGAAAATCGCTGAAATCAGCGAGAATCGGGCCGCCATCGAACAGGCCAAGGGCATGCTGATGCTGATCTACGGCCTCAGCGAAAGCGCGGCGTTCGATTTGCTCAGGTGGCTGTCCCAGGAAGCGAATGTCAAGCTGCGACCGCTGGCCGAGCAGATTGCCGAAGACTTCCGCCGAGCCGGCCTGCCGCTGAACACGCAGTCGCAATTCGATCACCTGATGCTGACCGCGCATGAGCGCGTCCACCCGTCCGCCGACCACGAGTAAAACTTTGGCGGGCAACGCCGTTGGCCCTCAGTGGTCGATCAGCGGGGCGACCCAGTGGACCCGGGTGCCGCCGCCGGGCGCACTGGTGATCTCACAAGTGCCGCCGAGTTGTTCGGCGCGCCGCTTCATGTTGGCCAAGCCGCTGTGCCGCGTGTTGCCGGCCGGTATGCCGCATCCGTCGTCGACCACGTCCAGGGTGAAGGTGTCCGCGACGCTGACGTCGACGGTCAGCCGCGACGCGCCCGCATGACGCAGGGCATTGCTGACGGCTTCGGTGGCGACGGCTTCGGCGTGGTCGGCCAGTTCGGTACCGATGGCGGTCGTCGGCCCGTCCAGGCGCACGGTGGCGACGAGATCACGGTTTTCGGTCAGGTCGGCCACCACCCGCTGGATGCGCCGGCGGAAATCACCGCTCGCGGCGATCGGGTCCTTGAGCGCGAAGATCGTCGTGCGGATTTCCTCGATGATGGTCTGCAGATCGTCGAGCGTGCGATTGAGCCGCTCGGCCACTTCGGGCGAACGCGCCCTTGCCAGCGTGCCTTGCAAGTTCATCCCGGCCGCGAAGAGGCGTTGAATGACGTGGTCGTGCAGGTCATGGGCGATGCGTTCGCGCTCAGCCAGGATGGCCAACTGCCGCGCGTCCTCGCGTGCCGACGCCAGCACCAGCGCGATGGCGGCATGCGTGGCGAAATCGCTGACCAGGTCCAGATAGCTCTCGTTGAACGGCGGCTGCTCGGCGCCGCGGGCGATCGCGATCACCCCGACGACCTCGTCGCGGGCGCGTAGCGGCATCACGATCGCCGGGCGCTGCCCGACGTCGGTGAAGGCCTGGATCGGGTACTGCAATTCCTCGGTGATCAGCGGTTCGCCGGATCGGTACACGGCGCCGCTGGTGGAGCCGTCCACCGGAACCCGTTGACCGAGCACATCGGAGGCGTGCAAACCCACCGCAGCGGAGACCACCAGCGTGTCGGCATCGTCGTCGGCCGCGTCGGCGTCGGCCGGCACCAGCACGATGGCCTGTTCGGCGCCGGTCAACACGCGCGCGCGTTCGGCGATCAGTTGCAGGGGGCGGTGGTGCGGTTCGGAACGTGACAACAGCGCGGTGGTGATCTCGCGGCTGGCCTCCATCCACTTCACCGATGTCCGTTCGCGTTCGAAGACCTGCGCATTGTCGATGGCGACGGCGGCCGCGAACGCCAACGCGCGGGCGGCAACCTCGTCGGACTCGGAGAACACCCGCTTTGGATCGGTGTGGGTGAGATACAGGTTGCCGAACACGGTGTCGCGGATGGTGATCGGAACCGCGAGGAAGGCACGCATTCTCGGATGGTGCTCGGGAAAACCGACGGCGGCGCGGTGCGTCGTCAGATCGTCCATCCGCAGCGCGGGCGTGTCCAGCAGTGACAAGCTCAACAGACCCCTGCCGACCGGCAGGTGCCCGATGCGCGAAACCGTCTCGGCGTCCATGCCCTCGTGGACAAACGACTTCAAGTTGCCGTCGCGATCGCGGATAGCCAGCGCGCCGTATTGTG
This sequence comes from Mycobacterium sp. NGS11, assembly GCF_059813315.1. Taxonomy (NCBI): domain Bacteria; kingdom Bacillati; phylum Actinomycetota; class Actinomycetes; order Mycobacteriales; family Mycobacteriaceae; genus Mycobacterium; species Mycobacterium sp. NGS11. The sequence continues at coordinate 18,554 of NZ_JCALEJ010000027.1, read as the reverse complement.
CGGAGGTCAAATCCCTTGCCGCACTGAGGGTCCGATGCAGAGTGGCGTCGCGATCGAGGCCCGCGCCGATCTCGACGATGACCCGAAGCAATCGCTCCATCTGATCGCGCGCGTCCAGCAACTCGTCGAGCTGGGCGTGCATCTTGGTGACCAGCCCGCGCTGCCCGAATTCCGTGGACCCCGAGCCGTTTTCGCCGCCGGTCACCCCGACCAGTCCGGCGCTGTCGATGATGGGCCGGCCCGCTGATTCAGTTTCGAAGCGAACACCGCGGCCTGGGTGCGGCGCTCCATGCCGAGTTTGGCCAACAACCGCGAGACGTAGTTCTTCACCGTCTTCTCCGCGAGGAACATCCGCGCGGCGATCTGCCGGTTGGTCAATCCCTCGCTGAGCAGTCCGAGCAGCGTTCGCTCCTGCTCGGTCAGCCCGGACAGCGGGTCGTCGCGCGCGGTCGTACCCCGCAGCTTTGCCATCAGCGCCGCGGCCGCCCGGTTGTCCAGCAGCGATTTACCGGCGCCCACCTCTTTGATCGCGTGGGCCAGCTCCATGCCCTTGATGTCTTTGACGACGAACCCGCTGGCGCCGGCCAGGATCGCCTCGAGCATCGCCTCGTCGGAGGTGAACGACGTCAACATCAGGCAGCGTAGGTCGGGATGATCCGACACCAGGTCGCGACACAGTTCGATGCCGTTGCCATCGGGCAGACGAACGTCGAGGACGGCGACGTCGGGCGACAGCGCCGGTATCCGCGCTTTCGCCTCCGCCACCGTGCCGGCCTCGCCGACGATCTGGAGATCGGGGTCGGAAGCGAGCAGATCGGAAAGACCGCGGCGGACGACTTCGTGGTCGTCGACCAGGAACACCTTGACCATGGCGGGCCCTTTCCTGCCGGTCTATCAATCGCGGCAGACCAACCCAATATCTCATATGTCTCGGCGGATGACGTCGAGAAGAAACTGGTTCAACGACTTTGGACCCTGCGGGTGAGGACGTTCGGCCGATGTCGCTTCAATAGCGTTGCGGCCGTGGCCCATTGCGGGACGGGTCGATTCCCCGCAGGGGCAGGTCCGATGACCGCTTAGGCCTGCGATCAATCGGCCCACTCGACGAAGTCGCGGAGGTCACGTCGCGGGGTCGCCGGCAACGGGTCGGCGTTGATCGGCGCCCAACCCACCCGAAGCAGCATCTGCGCGTAGTTGCTGTCGCCGAAGATGCCGGAGCGGACCGCTGCGCGGGTCTCGGCCGTCTCCAGTGGTTCAGTGACCGGGCAACTGGCCAGTCCCGTCGACGTCGCGGTGAGCAGCACGACGCTGGTGGCCTCACCGGCGCGGAGCTGCGCCAGCCGGTCGTCGTGGCGGGTGCCCAACGCGAGAACCACGGCGTTGTCGTCGGCCGCGGACGAATCCGGCGCCATCGGCAGTGTGGCACCGGCGAATAGCCGACTCGGTATCTTGGCGTCCGGATCCGATATCGGCGTATTTCGGGCGGGAACGCCCGCAACCGAGAAGTAGCGCCCACTCCACGTCGTGAGCTCGGCGAGATAGTCGTTGGTCAGGTGATCGCGGACGGATTCGGCGACGATGTCGTGCAGCCTGTCGATGTCTTCCACTTGGCACAGCGTGACACCGGTGCGGGCGGCCCGCGCGGCCATGAGCGCGATATCGCCCATCGGCACCGCCCAGGAGCTGTAGTGGCGTCGATCGGTTCGCCGCCGGGGGATGGCCGCGGCGAGCGCGATGTCGACGAAATCGGCCGACTGAGGCCAAAGCTCGATGGTGGCAAGGTGATCGGGGTCGTCGGCGTTCGGCAGCCGACTCACCCGGGAGCGCCATCCCACCGCCGCGAACGCCGCAACGCAGTGATGCAGCGCCGTCCCGCAACTCAGGATCAGGTCGCGGCCATCGGGATCGGTGTTGGGGAGTCGACGGTCGGGGTCGGCGTACAGCTGCAGGCTTGCCGCCTCGACGCGCCAGCGCCATGGCTGGGTGTTGTGCACCGACGGGGCGCGCGATGCCAAAGTCAGGGCCGTCCGGATCGTGCCGGCGTCCGGAAAGCGGATGCTCATCCTCGCTCTGCCTCTCTCCTAGCGCCTGTTCGTATCACCGTCACGCATCAACGGCGACGCCACGAGGGCACGACGGCTCTAAATCAAAGGACTTTCGGCCAATCTTCGTGGCCGGTCCACCGCGGCGCCGTCCGCCCTTATGCTGGCCACGATGGCGAATCACGGCCCCGATCCCACCACGCCGCTGTGGCGCGCGGCGCAGGTGTTCCGGTTGCTGAGCTGCGTCTATGCCACCGGATTTCAGATCGCGGTCAACCCGGATCTGATTCGGCCCGCGCTGGGTTGGGTGCTGTTCGCGGCCCTGATCGGTTGGAGCGCGGCGTGCGCGTTCGCCTACCTGCGGGGGTTCGGCCGCAAACCGGCGTGGGTGCTCGCCGAGCTCGTGGTCGTCGTCTTGCTGATGTGGTCGAACACCTTCGTTGCGAGCCCGCACTGGGCGGCCGAGAACCAAACCTGGCCGACGACGCTATGGGCGAGCAATCCCACGATCTCGGCCGCCATCCAGTTCGGCCCCGCGGGCGGAATGCTGACGGGATTGGCGGTGATGGCCACCAACTTCGCCGTCAAGAACTACCTCGCGCTCAACCTCGGGCACAACGCCACGATCATCATCGAGCTGGCGATCGGCATGGCGATCGGGATGGCCGCGCAAACCGCGCGCCGCGCCCACGCCGAGCTACAACGAGCGGCCGAGTTGACGGCTGCGGTGCAGGAACGCGACCGGCTGTCGCGGCAGGTACACGACGGAGCCATCCAGGTGCTGGCGCTGGTCGCCAAGAAAGGGCATGAGATCGGCGGCGCCACAGCAGAACTCGCCGACCTGGCGAGCGAGCAAGAACGCGCGCTGCGGCGCTGGCTGGCGTGCACGGACATCGGCCAGGAAACAGACGGCGCCACCGTCGACCTGCGCACGCTGCTCCAATGCCGGGAATCCGATCGGGTGTCGTTCAGCCTGCCCGGCACCCCGGTGCCGTTAGCACGTTGGGCGGCAACCGAACTCGACGCAGCGGTGGGCAATGCGCTGGACAACGTGGTCACCCACGCCGGTCCGGATGCGCACGCGTTCGTACTCGTGGAGGACCTCGGCGATTCCGTTCTGGTCAGTGTCCGCGACGATGGAGTGGGAATCACCCCGGGCCGGCTCGAGGAAGCGAAGCGCCAGGGACGGCTCGGCATCTCCCAATCGATCGTGGGACGGTTGACGTCGTTGGGCGGCAGCGCCGAATTGCGCAGCGAGCCCGGAGAAGGCGCCGAGTGGGAGTTGTGCGTGCCGCGCGGGGAGGGACGCCATGGCGGATGACGGGACGCCGACGACGGTGATGGTGGTCGACGACCATCCGATCTGGCGTGAGGCGGTCGCTCGTGACCTGGCCGAGCACGGCTTCACCGTGGTCGCCACCGCCGACGGGGTGGCGGCCGCACAGCGGCGGGCGGCCGCGGTCCAGCCCGACGTGGTGGTGATGGACATGCAGTTGACCGACGGCGACGGCGCGCAGGCGACCGCCGCGGTGCTCGCGGTCTCGACCTCATCGCGGGTGCTGGTGTTGTCGGCCTCCGACGAACGCGAGGACGTGCTGGAGGCGGTCAAGGCCGGCGCGACGGGATACCTGGTCAAGAGTGCCTCGAAAGCCGAACTGGCGCAGGCGGTCACGGCCACGGCGGCGGGGCGGGCCGTGTTCACCCCGAGCCTGGCCGGGCTGGTGCTCGGCGAATATCGGCGCATCGCGCAGAGCAAGGACGACGGCCCCGCGCGCCCCAGCCTCACCGACCGTGAGACCGAGGTGTTGCGTTATGTCGCAAAAGGGCTGTCCGCCAAGCAGATCGCCAACAAGCTTTCGCTGAGCCATCGCACGGTGGAGAACCATGTGCAGGCGACATTCCGCAAGCTTCAGGTCGCCAATCGCGTGGAGCTGGCTCGCTACGCTATCGAGCACGGCCTGGACGAAGAGCCGTGACCCGCCACGATCCGGGCGGTCACCAGCGCGGTCACCACCACGGCCATGCACACCAGCCCGTCGTCCTTGAGTCCCCACCTGATCGCGGCGAGCAAGGCCACGCCGGCCACGCATAGCAGGGCACCGATGGCGCGACCCTGCCCACGTGACGTCACCGCGGGTGCGCCGTCCCAACCGGACAGCGGGTTGTTCTCCAGCGGCCGCAGCGCGACGAACAGCACCGCCACCGCGACGACGACGATGAGCACTTGCGCGAGGCTGACGGCGAGGAAGTCCTGCTCGCCCGGAAAGCGCGGGCAGCCAAGGTAATCGAAGGCCAGGTGCACGCCCAGCAGCACCGGCATGTGCCACAGGTACAGGGTCATCGCGCCGGAGTTACCGATGGCGGTCCACCACCACACCCGCGGACGCTGCGCCCAGCGCGCGATCGCCGGTGCGGCCGCGATTGCCAACGCGCTCAGGATGATTGCATGCCCCGCCAGCAGCAGCGACGGCGGGCTGGTGTTGGACAGCTGGTGGTCACCGGTGCCCACCATGCTGATCTGATACGGCCCCCAGTGCACCAGGGCGACGTCCACGGCGAAGAAGGCGGCGGCGACGGCCAGCGCGGCGCGGCCACCGAGTAGCCCGCGGCGGTAGGCCACGCCGAACATGGCGGGAATGAGCCAGACGGCCAGGTTGAGGTACCCCAGCAGCATCATCGCCGGCCAGTGCAGCCGGATCGTGTCGATCAGCGCGATCGCGCCATAGGCCGCCGCCACACCGGCGACCAGGCGCCCGGCCGTGGTGATGCGGTACAGCACGGGCATGGCCGCCAGCACCAGGACGTAGGCTCCCAGGAACCAGAGCAGCTGCGTGCTGACGCCGGCGATCGGCTCGTAGATGTGTTGCGGCAGTGCCCGATACAGCACCGTCAGCGCGACGGCCCAGAACGCAAGATAGTAGAGCACCGGACGGAACAGCCTGGTGCAGCGTTTCATCAGCCAGCCGCCCCAGTTGGTGCCGGGAGCCCAGGTAGACACGCAGGCCGCCGCTCCGGCGAAGAAGAACAGCGGCATGATCTGCAGCAACCACGTCATCGCCTGGAACAGCACCGAGCTGGTGAGCAGGTTGTCCCAGATCAATACGTGGTTTTCAATGATGCTGGCCGCCATCACGGTATGGCCGAGCACCACGCCGACCAGCGATGTGATGCGGATGACGTCGAGGACGCGATCGCGATCGGCCGGCGTGCTCGCGGCCACCTCGGCGACGCCGGGAAACTTCACAAGAGTTGTCATGGGAGCGGATCTGCCCTTCTGCGGATGCGTTGTGGTGGAAAAGCGATGAGAGAAGCCTCGCCGAGGATGCGCGCGCGAGCCTGCGCACTTCTACGCGTCGAGGCTGAGTAGTACTACTCAGTTCGCGGCGTTGAGCGGGTCGTAGTCGGCGAGCAGCTTTTCGATGCGGGCCTCGTCGAGGCGTACCCGCACGGTCGCGGCCTCCTGCTGGTCGCGGATGACCTTGGCCAGGGTGAACGCGCTGGACACCAGGAATAGGAAGGTGATGCCGAGAAACAATCGTGGCCAAGGATCAAGCGGAAGGAAGTAGATTCCGCCGAGCGCGGCCACGAAGCTGATCGCGAACGCGACAGCGGCCTGAACGAAGAAGGCGGCGGTGGTTTTCGACATGCTGCTGGGAACGGTCATGCCAATGACTCTGCGGCAGTGGACCGTTCGCGGGCATCCGTAAGACTACTCAGATTTCAACGGTGTATCGCGGCGCCACGGCAGTACCGCCGCCGCAGCGGCCGCGGCGCCCACGCCGATCGCGGCGGCGACCACCGTCGCCACCCGGACGCCGGCGAACTCGGAATCCACGATCGGCTTGACCACCGCCACCACGGCAAGCGCCGGCATCACCAGCCGCACCCACCAGGCCACCACGCTGTCGCCGGGGATCCGCGAATTAGCCTCTGTGACAAACACATACAGCACCATCAGCAGCAGGGGCACCGCGCCGAAGATGGCCGGCCCGATCCAGCCAGCGCGTTGCGCCGAGACCACGACGGCAACCACCGCGACGAGCCCCACCACCGAAAGTCGCAGACCGGCGTTCGGTGACGCCCCGCGCATCACCGCCAGACCCGAGGCGGCGCGCACCGCGGCCCAGCCGGACACCAGCGCGGCGGCCACAGCCAACGCGGTGCCGGCCACCGCCATCCACCACCGGCCGTCGTCGGCGTAGAACTCGGGCACGGCCTCGGCCAGCATCTTGGCGCTCCATCGCCACGGCCCCGCCACGCCACGGTGATCACCCACCCACAACACCACCGCGGCCGCGACCACCAGCGCGACGGCCAGCGACATGGATCGCCCCGGCCTGGCGACGCGCGTGATGCGGAGGGTGAGCAGTTCGACGCCCACCATGCCCAAGCCGAAGCCGACGAGCTGGCCGGACAGCGGGCGCGGTGATGCGGCCGTCCCGATGACGACGGGGTCGGTGCTCAGCGCGACGAGGGCGATCACCGCCGCCGCGAGGCAGACGTAGAGGAGCAGGCCCGCGACCACGAGCGGCATCGCCAGCGACGCCACGACACGAGTCGATGTCCAACAGGCCGCGGCCCCGATGACGAGAGCCGCAGCCGCGGCGGCGACCGGGAGCCACGACACGATCGCGGCGGGATCGTCACCGGGCGAAAGCACCTGCAGCGCTTGCAATCCGAGCGTCGCAGCGAACTTCCCTGCCAGCACCAGGTAGGCGAGCAGCTGAACGATGCCCGCGGCCGCCCCCGCTCGCGGCCCCAGCGTGGCGCCGATCAACTCGGCGGTGCTGCGCGCTTCCGGAGCATGGCCACGCAACCGCGCCAGAGCGTAGATCACCGGAATCGCCACCGCCGCCCCGAGCAGCGCGCCCAGCCCGTACCAGGCCGCGGGCGCGATCACCGCCATGCTCAGCGCGGCGGCCCGCCACGTCCCTACCGTCGGGTCCCCCAAGCCGGTTTCCGGCTGCAGCGACAGGAGCGATTTCTTCGGCATTGCCTAAGCATGACCCAACGGAGCACTTAATGGTTCCCGCAATGCGGCGCGGTTTCGATAGTTTTGTAGGCCCAGCGGCAGTGAGGACTTGACGATGTCAGACACGGTGAAGGTGTCCGTCGACCGCGGCTCGGTCGCCATGGGCGACGATGTTGACTCGCACCGCGAGTTCTGGGTTTTCCCCGCCTCGGCCACGGTCGATGACTTGTTGGTCGAAATCTCTTCGCACTTCTTACCGGGAATTGCCGGACCGGCCGGGTGGCGCGTGTATCTCGGGACTCGCGGCGACGAACAACAGCAAGTCGGCCTCATCTACACCCGCGATGACCTCAACCAGCAGGATCAGATCTGCAGGTTATACCCCGGCGAGAGAACGCTGGGCGAGCTGGCCCGTTGGACGGGATTGCCGGAGTTGGAGGTATACGTGGCGTACCTGACCCATGACCAGGCCCGGCCAATGGCACTGGACGAGCTGACGGGCGGCCCCACGTGCACAGGCAGCCGACCGGTCAAGCTGGAATCCGAAGCGGCTGCCAATGCCAAGCGTGACTGGGTGATGATGCGCGAACTGGACCGACGCGCCTCGGGGGTCGCCGATGCGCGGCGCCAGTGGGTTCGGGCCAATCTGCTAGCGGCGCCGCCGCCGTGGATCGACGTCTTCATCGCCCGCAATTTCCACTACCTGACCGAGCTGCACTGTCCCGCCAGCATGACGCTGGCGGCAGAAATGCTGGGGATCAACGAATCCAGTGGAGAGCAGTTGGCGGCGCGGGCCAACGTCGACGTGCGCTCCGATGTCGTGATCCTGGCGATGGTGCTGGCCGCTTTCGAGTGGGGAGCCCAACGCGACACGTGGCGCGTCGGCGAAAGACCGTATTACAAGGCCTATCTGGAGATGCTGGCTCATTGCGGCTATCGGCTCTCTCCGATAGAACACGTTATGGCCGGCCACATCAGCATCGAGGAACTCAAACTTTCGGCGACCGACACCGCCCGACTCGACCGCATTCGGCAACTCCGAGACCAGCAATACCAGCTCCGGATGAACCGGTACTACACAAAAACGCTCAGCGAGGAGCAATACCGCGCCGCCATCGAATCCGTCCACGCCGAGCTGTCTGATCTGGGGGAGCTTCCCGGACCGATGTAGGTCCTCGAAACCTACTGTATTCGAAGAGAATTGCCCTGCGCTACCGCCCGTTAGCTGGCGCATCGAGCGCTCAGGCGTCGATCACCACGCGCCCGGATTTCGCGCGGGAAACGCACACCAGCATCTCGTCATCACCCTCGACGGTGCGCCCGCGGCAATCGACCTGTCCCCCAAGCACTTTGACCTTGCAAGTTCCGCAGAACCCCTGCTGGCAGGAGTATGCGGTGGTCGAATCGCGGTCGAGCATGACGTCCAGCGCCGACCGGTTCGCCGGCACGCTGAGCACTCGCCGCGAGCGGGCCAGTTCCAACTCGAAGGGAACACCATCGACCACCGGCGGCGGGCCGAAACGTTCGTAGTGCAGCGGCGCGTCCGCGTGGTCGTTGCGCGCGATGCGCACCGATTCCAGCATAGGGGTGGGGCCACACACGTACACCGCCGTCCCCGGCCCCGCGTCGGCAAGCAAGTCGGACGCGGTGGGCAATCGGCCGCGCTCGTCATCGGCCCACACGGTGACCCGGTCCGGGGCCACCGACACCACCTCGTTCAGCAGCGGCATGTGATCTCGGCTGCGACCGGCATAGACGGCGCGCCAATCGATTCCGCGCTGCTGGGCGGTGCGGATCATCGGCAGAATCGGTGTCACCCCGATGCCGCCGATCACGAACAACACCTCACGCTCGTCGGTGACGAGATAGAACGCGTTGCGGGGCCCTTCGAACTCGAGTTTGTCGCCGGCCTTGAACGCATCGTGCATTTCGATCGAACCACCGCCACCCTCGGCGATGCGGCGCACCGCGATGCGATAGTCGGTGCGCCGGCCGGGCGAACCGCACAGCGAGTACTGTCGGCGCCGGCCCGATGGCAGCCGAACGTCGATGTGGGCGCCGGGTGTCCAGGACGGCAACAACCCACCGTCGGGGTCGACCAGCGTCAGCGCGACCACGTCGGGCGTCACTAGTTCGCGCTTGGCGACCACCGCGGTGGTGGTGCGCCGCACGGACTGAACCCGCGCGGATGTCCACCGCGACGCCGACGCTAGGCCACCGAACAGCGAACCGACGCCGTACAACGCGGTGTACATGCGGTCACGCTTGCGACGGCCGTACAGGTCGGCCGGGATGCTGTCCCAAATAGTCTGCGCCACAATCATCCTCACATCTAGCCGATGCCGCGACGGTCGCCGGAGGAGGCGATCAGGTCGACCCACTCACCGGTCAGCCGGGCGATGACGTCGGGGTAGGCGGTGACCACCCAATGCCCGCCCTCTATCGGCACGACCCTGCCGCCCTCCGGGATGGAGCCGGTAAACCGTTGCAGGGCGGGCGACACGAAATAATCCTGGCGCGCGACCAGCACCTGCACCGGAACGGTGGTCCGCGGCAACTGCGCCGGGGGCGCCAGCATCGGTGCGGGCATGTTCGCGCGATACAGGTTGAGCCCGTTCAGGTAGTCATCGACCGAGCGGTACTGACCGCCGCGGCTACGAGCGCCCGATCCGCCGATACGCTCAACGGCCTCAAAGACTTTCACCGTCGCCCGGGACCGGATCGCCAGCTCCGGCACGCCCGGGCACAGGAAAAACCAGATGTAGGACGAGGCCAGGACCTGTTTGACCACGTCGAGAAGCGCGCGCGGCGTGCGGGCCGACCGCAAAAATTTGCCCGCGTAGTTCAGGTGCGGGCCGGAGACGGAGGTGAACGAGGCGATCTTGCCCATCACGGCGTCGTCGGTGACCGCCGCCCAGGCCTGGATCGATCCCCAGTCGTGGGCCAGCAGGTGCACCTCGTCCACGCCGAGACGCTCGATCACCGCGCCGACGTCGGCGACCAGCTGTGGCAGCCGGTATCCCGAACGGCCTGGCGGCGTTGAGGATTGGCCGGCACCGCGGACGTCATACGCCACGACATTGAATCGGCGACCCAATGTCGTCGCCACGCCGTCCCATACGTGGTGGTTGTCCGGATAGCCGTGGATGGCCAGGATCGTCGGGCGCCCCGGGTCGACGTCGGTGTAGGCATGCACCGCCAGTCGCACGCCGTCGGAGGCGGTGACGGTAGTTGACGCCAATTCGTTCGTCATCGTCAGTGCGACGCGCGGGCCGCGGGCGAGCGGGCCAGGTAGTCGACCGCGCGCCCGACCCCGCCCAGCTGGGAAGGATGGAAACTCGGCGTGTAATAGGCGCCGATGACCCGGAGGAATTGGAACGGGCCGGGCACCAAACCCCGGCGCGCGGCGCGGAAGTAGTCCCGCCAGCGCGGCTTGGTGCCGGGGGGCAGGTAGGGGTCGACCGAGTACATGAATCGCACGCCGCGGACGAACAACCACAGCAGCGCCGGGGTGATCAGCAGCTGGGTGCGCACCTGCCGCCAATACCCGGCGCGCAGGTGCTTCATGGTGTCGAAGGCAACCGCTTTGTGCTCGACTTCCTCGGCGCCGTGCCAACGCAACAAGTCCAGCATCACCGGATCGGTGCCCATGGCGTCGTGCTGCGGGGTGTCGAGAATCCACTCGCCCAGAATGGCGGTGTAGTGCTCGAGTGCGGCCACCATCGACACCCGCTCGAGCAACCAGCTCTGCCGCCGGCGCGGACTCCACCGCGGCCGGTCGCCGATGAGTTGGGTGAATAGCCAACGCATTTGGTCGGTGAACGGGGTCACGTCAATGCCTTTGACCGCGAAGTGCCCGAGCACCCCCGCGTGCGCCTGGGAATGCATCGCCTCCTGGCTGATGAATCCCTGCACATCGCGGCGAAGTTGATCGTCTTTGATCAGCGGCAGGGTGTCCTTGAAAGCGGCGACGATGAACTCCTCGCCCGCCGGCAACAACAGGTGCAGCACGTTGCAGAAGTGCGTGGTGAAGGGCTCGTTGGGCACGTAGTAGAACGGCAGCGTCGACCAGTCGAAGTCGACGTCACGCGCCTGCAGGACGATTCGCTCGTGGTCGAGCGAAGCGTCGTGCGGGCCGGTTGCCTTGTCATCGACGGTGAACATCGTCGCCATCCCTTTCCGTCAGATCGTAAGGCTAGGCGCTGCGCTGCGCCTCGTCCTCCACCTCAGTGATCAAACGCTCGCTGCGCAAGAACCGGACCAGATGATCGACCGTCTCGGTCAGGGCCGGCTCGCGCAGGCGGACCTTGGCCAGCCCGCGTCGGTGGCGGTACTGGGTGTTGTCGTAGCGCTTGTCCCGCATCGCCGCGATCTTGTCCGCCGACCGGGTGAGGAAATCGACCAGCGGGTACATCTGATCGTTCGGCGTGCAGCGGCGGTTCAGCTGCTCGGTGAACGACGGGATGTCGTGGTAGTCAAAGCGATACCCGTACCGCTCGGACAAGATCCGGGTGACGTCGGTGAGGTTGTAGTAGTCGTCGGCGGTCATGTTGAAGACGCTGCCCGACTCGTCCGGCAGGCCCATCAGCGTGACGATGTGATCCGCGATCAGGTCCGCCGGCAGCAGGCTGATCTGGTTGAGCGCGTTAACGGCGACGCCGTGCTCGATCATGAACGCCGTCAAGCGCACCAGGATGTCGTCCTGGCTGCCGAAGCCCGCGCGGGTCGGCGAGATCAGCGACGGCCGGTAGATGCGGACGTCGAGTCCCTTGCGCTGCGCGGCCAGCGCCAGCTGCTCGCCGACCCATTTGGTCTGCGAGTAGCCGAAGTCCAGGCCGGCCATCTTTTCGTTGGCGTCCCACTCTCCGACCACCGGCTCGGTGCTCCAGCCGTAGATGAACGTGCTGGAGACGAGGTGGAAAGCCTTGCGGTGGTTGGTCATCGCCAGCCGCAACAGCTCGCGGGTGCCCTCGACGTTGGCCGGCCGCAGGGCGTCATAGGTGCGCACGTAGTTGACCAGGGCGCCGTTGTGCACGACGGCATCGACGTCTTGCGCCAGCTGTTGGAAGGCCGCCTCCCCGATGCCCAGCGCGGGCTCGGCGAGATCGCCGCAGACGACGCGGACCCGCGCGCGAACGTCGGCTTCCAGCGCCGGCGTCCATAGCTGGGCGCGGCGCAGCGACGCCACGATGCGGTCCAGGCCGTGCGCGGCGTCCGTGGCACGCACCAGCGCATGCACCGTAAAGGAGGTTTGCGCCAGCAGGCTGCTCACCAGGAACGGCCCGAGGAATCCGGTCGCGCCGGTGAGCAGCAGATCCGTGGGCTCACCCGGCCGCGCAGGTGCCAATTCCGGCAGCGGCAGTGCCGCGTCGGCCCGCATCTGCGCGGCTTCGTAGGCCTCGTACTCGGCGGAGATCTGATCCAGCGCGCGGCGCAGCGCGTCGAGCGGCTGCCCGGTCCCCTCGCCGAATTGGCGGACCAGCCCGAAGAATTCGGACACCGTCAGCCGCTGCAACAGGCGGGTGTTGACCTCTTCGGCCAGCTCCCCCGCGCCGTTCTCCGCCAGCAAGGCCTGCAGGTCGGTGCGGAGTTCGGCCAACGCCAGCGAGTCGATGCCGAGATCGGCGAACGAGCAGTCCTCATCGCCGCTCAGGTCGTAGCTCTCGATGAGATTGCGGAAGCGCTCCAGCGGACCCGCGCCGTCAGCCAGGCCATCGTGAGTTCGGTTGGCCGACTGGTTGATCCAGCTCGCGAAGGTGGGCAGCTTGCCGTCCAGCCACAGCTGGCGTGTCGACGAGCGCCGGATCTTGCCCGAAGTGGTCTTCGGAATGCTGCGCGGCGGTGCGAAAACGATTGTGTGCGGATCGATGTGGCAGTGCCGCCGGATCGCGCGGGCCAGGGTCTTGGCGTCCGGAAGGCTGTGCTGGTCGCGCGCCTCGGCGACGACGATCAGCGCCTCGGACTCATCGTGCTCGACCGAGAAGGCGGCGACGCAGCCCTTGCGGATCTGCGCGGCGGTGCGCTCGACGACGGCTTCGATGTCGGAGGGGTAGCAGTTGACGCCGCGGACGATGATCAGATCCTTGCTGCGGCCGCAGACGAACAACTCGCCCTCGTAGACGAAGCCGAGATCTCCGGTCCGCAGGTAGGTGCGCTCGTCATCACCGGCGACGCGCGCGCCGAAAATCTCCGCGGTGAGCTCCGGCCGGTTCCAGTAGCCGGCACCCTTGGAGCGTCCGGCCAGCCAGACCTCGCCGACGCGGCCGTCGCGCAACGCCCGCCGGGATTCGGGATCGACGATGCGAACCACGGCATCCTCGATGGGCTTGCCGCAGCTGACCAAGGTGACCTGGTTGCTGTTCTCGGGCAGCGCCTTTTCGACGCGGGCGACGTTGCGCTCCAGTCCACGCTTGTTCACCGCGATGGTCTGGCGCCCGCGGATCGACACGGTCAGGGTGAATTCGGCCATGCCGTAGGCGCCGGTGAGCGCCTCGGGCCGCAGGCCATACTCGGCGAATCGCTGCCGGAAGCGAGCGAAGGTGTTGGCGCGCAGCGGTTCTGCGCCCACCACGATGCATTCGAGGCTGCTGAGGTCCACGCCGGTCAACTCGGCGGCGGGCAGCTTGTCCTCGCGCAGGCAGTATTCGAGCGCAAAGTTGGGGCCCGGCGTGTGCGTGGCGCGCACGTCGCTGATCAGCCGAAGCCAGGAGGCCGGCCGGGCGAGGAAGTCCAAAGGCGACATCGCATGCGTGGTTCCGCCCAACAGCACGACGAACATGTAGGCCGAGATCAGCCCCATGTCGTGGTGTTGCGGCAGCCACGAGGCCACCACCACGTCGCCGCCGCTGAAGGCGAAACCGTTGGCGATGATGTTGGCGTGGGTGACGATCACACCCTTGGGATCGCTCGTCGAGCCCGAGGTGTACTGCAGGAAGAGCACCTCGCCGGGCGTGTCCGCGACGGGCGCGCCGCCGAAGTCCTGGGCGCCGTCGGTGGCGAACCAGGGCAGCTCGGGCAGGCCGGCGCCGGATTCGTCCGCCCAGAGCTGCTGGCCGTGCCGTTGGCCAAGCAGCAGGCGGAAGTCATATTCGAACTGCTTCGTCGACAGCACGGCTTTGGCCCCGCAATCGCGGGCGATGAAGCTGAGCTTGGCGAGCCCGGAATCGAAGGACATCGGCAAGGGCGGGCTGACCGGAACGGCGATCACCCCGATGCGGGCGCAGGCATAGAGCGCCGCGACCATTTCGAGTCCGGGCGAGTAGACCAGCAGTGCACGATCGCCCGACTCGAGGCCGGCCTCCTTGGACAGGTAGGCGGCCAGTTCACGGGTGCGTTCGGCGAAGCCCTGGTAGGTGTAGTGCTCGAGTTCCCGGCCATCGGCATCGACGAAGCGAAACAGGGTCTGGTCCGGCTTCTGCGCTTCCCATTTGTGTAGGTAATCGATCAGCGTCTCCATGTCGGAGTGATCCCCCTTCCAGGTTGGCTTGGCCCGAGCACGACTCACGTCGGTAATTATTAATCCAATGTAGCGCTGCCGGCCCGCCCTTAGCAAAGGGTTGAACAGCCTAAATGGTCATCACACATTGCATTCACAGGATTCAGATACCCGTCCGATTTAAATGCACGGATGCTGATCTCCGCTGCTACGGATTTCAGTATCTCAGTCGCTCGCGACCAGGTATTATCCCTGCGCCACGGCCTGAAGTACTGAAGTACGTATCTACTAATCCGCGCATTTACTATAAACGGTCAAGCGACCGCCCGAGTCAATTAAGTCTTTTACCATCGTCGCACTCACAGGCCAAATCGCAAATAGAAATCGCAATTATCCGCAGGATAACGCGAGCCCGGAAACCGCGCGTGCGGGTGGGCCGCCAAGGGCGATTGGATGCCGGCCGCAGCCGGCTACGCGGGCCTGGCGATGCGGATCCGCGGTCCCGCGCGCGCCACCAGTTTCACGATGCCGAGGAAACGCTCACCGTCGATGATGGGCGACAGGGGTTCGTCCTCGGCCTCGATCGTCATCTCCTTGCCGTTGACGTCGCGCAGCCCGTTGCCGCGCAGCATGCCGTTGGTCAGTGCCGTCGGAAGCTGCGCCACGATCAGGGATGGCCGGAGGTTTCCGGCCTGGAAATGCAGCGCACCGGGCTCGGACGCCTTGGGGAACAACCGAAGCGGCCCACCGATGCGAAGGTCGATCGCGCCGGCGTGCAACAAGCTGTGCGTGCGCGACGGAACCTCATCGCCGTCGATCACCACACGCGCCCGCGTCGGTGTGAACAGGATGGAGGCGTAGTTGGGCGTCTTCACCCGGCTCGGGGCGACCTTCGAGGTGAGGTAATCGCCGAAGCTGCGAGCGATCACCCGGGCGACCGCCAGCCGACCGTGATCGGGTGAGTCGTAATACCGGTCGTAGAAACGGTTCCCGACGCCCCCGGCGGCCAGCCCGAAGCAGAGCCGGTGAAACGCTGCGCCGTCGTCGGTTTCGCCGTCGAGCACCAGCGTGTCCAGGATCTCGTCGGGTGGAGGTTGATCCGTCTCGGCGGCGGACACCAGCGCACGGATGATCTTTTCGGGCCTTCCGCGCACCCGGGCCTTGCGCGCCACGGCGTTGACGCTGCCGCCGTTGGTCGGGACGAACGCGGGCCAGCGCTGCGGATCATCGATGCAGCGCTCGATCTCGTTGATCAACCAGTGCAGCGCACCGTCGCCGCCATCGCCGACGAGGTGGGTCACCCGCGGCGCGAGTTGCTGGATGGCGCCGTGCAGCTCCTCGATCGAGTTGGTCTCGTGCACCTCGCCGTGAGGACCGACGATGCGACGCAGTCCGGCGATGCGGTCGCGAGAGGCGGCGCGATTCTTCCGCGCTTTCGGATTGACGATGACGCCTAGATACATCCGGCGAACCCCCATGCGCGCCCGAAAAAATGTCGTCCGATCCATCGCTCAGGTGGGATTTCGCTGGGCATCCCAGGCACGATACCCGCGCGTCCGAGTTGCCCCGCAACGCTGCCGCACGCCTCCGCCAGTCCCCGCGGCCCGGCAGTTGCCGTCGCAATTACGAAGTTAGGGTGTTTGCCATGCCGAATTGGACCGCAGCGGAGCTGCCCTCGTTCGCCGGGCGAAGCATCGTCATCACCGGCGCCAACGCGGGGCTGGGCGAGATCACCGCGCGCGAGTTGGTACGGGTCGGTGGCCGGGTCATCCTGGCCGTCCGCAATACCGACAAGGGCCATGCCGCCGCCGCGCGCATGACCGCTTCAGCGCCCGGCCCCGGGGCGGGGACGGTCGAGGTGCGCCAGCTCGACCTGCAAGACCTTTCGTCGGTGCGGCGCTTCGCCGAGGGCATCGACACGGTGGACGTATTGATCAACAACGCCGGCATCATGGCCACCAAACATGCGGTCACCGTCGACGGCTTCGAGGGCCAGATCGGCACCAACCACCTCGGCCATTTCGCGTTGACGAACCTGCTGTTGCCCAAGCTGACCGATCGCGTGGTGACGGTGTCCTCGCTGATGCACCACTTCGGCTACATCAGCCTCAAAGACCTGAACTTCCAGTCCCGGCCGTATTCGGCCTGGCTGGCCTACAGCCAGTCGAAGCTGGCCAACCTGTTGTTCACCAAGGAACTGCAGCGGCGGTTGGACGGCGCCCGCACATCGGTGCGCGCGCTGGCGGCCCACCCCGGCTGGTCGCACACGAACCTGCAAGGCAATTCGGGCCGCAAGCTGGGCGACGCGGCGGTCCTGGCGGTCGACCGGATCGTCTCCACCGACGCCGAGTTCGGCGCCCGCCAGACGCTGTATGCGGCCTCGCAGGATTTGCCGGGCGACACCTTCGTCGGCCCGCGGTTCGGACTGTACGGCCGCACCCAGCCGACATGGCGCAACTGGCCGGCAAAGCGCGCCGGCACTGCCACCGCCCTCTGGGAACTGTCCGAGCGGCTCACCGAAACGAAATTCCCGCTCTGAGCGGTCCCGGCATTCAACCCGCTCACCCGGACAACCCCGTCCGCGCACCGGGCACGCGGGGCGCGGCTAGATTAGTTGGGTAACTCAACCGCACGCAGCGAGGAGGTAATGCCATGTCGGACGCGAATCTGGCGGCCCTTCTCGCCCTGTGCGCCGCGCTGGCGTCCGCGATCGGCAACGTGGTTCGGCAGCGCTCCGCGCAGGAAGTGACCGACAAACGGGTGGGCCACCTGACCCTGTTCGGCATGCTGCTGCGCGACAAGCGTTGGTGGCTGGGCGGTTTGGGCGATATCGGCAGTTACGTGCTGCTGGCCGCCGCACTGGACAAGGGCTCCGTGCTGCTGGTGATGTCGTTACAGGTGACGGCGTTGCTGTTCGCCCTGCCGATCTATTCGCGGATGACCGGTAACCGCATCACCGGCCGGGAATGGAGCTGGGCGCTGGTCCTGGCGGTGGCGCTGGCGGTGCTGATCTCGGTCGGAGACCCGACCGGCGGCCAGCAGCGGGCACCGCTGCACACGTGGATCGTGGTGGCCGTGGTGATCGTCCCGCTGTTGCTGCTGGGTTTGTTCGGCGCGCGGGTGTGGGCGGATCGCCCGGTTGCGGCTCTGCTGCTGGCGGCGGTGGCCGGCACCTTACTGGCGGTGTTCGCGGTCCTGATGAAAGGCGTCGTCGACATCCTGGAACGCCACCCCGGCCAGGTGTGGCACAGCTTCGAGCTGTACGCGCTGGTGTCCTGCGGGGTGGCCGGGATGATCTATCACCAGTCTGCTTATCGGGCCGGCGCCCTCACCGCGTCGCTGCCGACGATCATCGTGGCGAAGCCCGTGGTGGGTGGGGTGCTCGGCATCGTCGTGCTCAACGAGACCTTGGCAGCCGGCGGCTGGGAATGGTTTGTCATCGCGGTGACGACGGCCGTGGTGATCATCGCGACCGTCGGTCTGGCTCGCGGGGAGGCCGCCTCGATGTCGGCCGGCGCTGGGCGTGACCTGAAATCCAGCGCGCGGTCGAAGGCGGCTTCCCAAGCGTGAGCGGCTGATCTACACACCGAATTGGCTTGCCGGGTAAGTATTCTCACGGCGCCTGACGGGCTGCTATGGGTTGATGGTGTTGTCGCCGACCTGGCGGCCCCAGACGTACTCGATCGCATACGGCGATCCGGTGTCGAGGTGGTTGTAGGGCGCAATGCTGTTGCCGGTGTCCATCACCAACTCCGGTGCCGGCCACAGATCGCGGGTGACTTTCTGCCAGCACCCCGGCGCACCGCCCGGGCCGCCGCGCGCATTCACCCGCGGCAGGTTCTCGGGATAGACGTAGGGGTTGGGCGCCCCGCCCACCACGCCGACGACGCCGCCCACCATCGACGCGAGGACGGGCAGCGCGGATACCGGGTTGGCGATCAATCCGAGCCCAGAGAGCGCCTCGGTGTTCATGTTCAACGAGTAGCCGTTGAAACCGCCCTCGGCCGCGCCCGTGGCGGGCAGCGCATCGTGTTCATTGCGCATCAAGCAGTAGATTTCGGGGCTGTAGGTGTCGAGCAGTTGCGCGGTGGGCACCAGGTCGGCG
>NZ_JCALEJ010000026.1:0-71821 GCF_059813315.1 Mycobacterium sp. NGS11 | reverse complement strand
ACAGCTCGTCGATGTCGAAATCGGGCGCATCGAACACCGCGTCGCGCAATTCGGCCCGCATCCGCTTAGCGCGGCCAACGACCCTTTCCTCCAACCGTTCCGACCACAAGCTCCGGCCTAGCAGGTAGCTGCGGTACCGCGCGATCGGTTCGAGCGCCGCCCAGTGGTCGACCTCGTCTTGCGTCCGGTATCGAGTCGGATCATCGGATGTGGTGTGTGGGGCCAAGCGGTAGGTGACCGCCTCGATCAATGTCGGCCCGCCGCCGGCGCGGGCTCGGGCGGCGGCCTCGGCCGTCACCGCAAAGCAGGCCAGCACGTCATTGCCGTCCACCCGGATTCCTGGCATGCCGTACCCAATCGCCTTGTGCGCCAGCGACGGCGCGGCGGTCTGTTTGGCGATCGGCACCGAGATCGCCCATTGGTTGTTCTGCACGAAGAACACGCACGGCGTGCCGAACACGGCCGCGAAGTTCAGCGCCTCGTGCACGTCGCCCACGCTCGTGGCGCCGTCACCGAGGAAGGCCACCGTCACCGAGTCCTCGCCCAGGCGCTGGGCGGCCATCGCCGCACCCACGGCGTGCAGGGTCTGGGTGCCGATCGGAATCGACAGCGGTGCGCAGCATTTCTTCGTGAAGTCCAGACCGCCATGCCAGGTTCCGCGCCACGCCGCGCCCACGTGTCCGGGCGGGATGCCGCGCACCAAAAACGCTCCGAGTTCCCGGTATTGGGGAAACAGCCAGTCCGTCTTGCGCAGGCACGCCGCGGCGCCAACCTGTGCGGCCTCCTGACCATGACACGAGGCGTACAGCCCCAGCTCGCCTTGCCGCTTGAGGTTGACGAATTCGCCGTCCAGTTCGCGGGTGATCACCATCATCTCGTAGAGCCAGCTCAGCGTCTCCGCGGGAAGCCCACGGCTGTAGCGGTTTTCGGACGTCGGCGAACCATCGGGCGCGACGAGTTGTATCGGCTCGAGATCGACAGTCATGGGCGTCGAAGACATCTGCGCCACACCGCCTCCCTCGTCGGGTGCCGCGTGGTCCACTGGACCACAGCGGATCCCGGCAAACGGTCAGCCGGGATCTACCGCGAGCGGAGATCGATCGCCAGCTACACGAAAGGCTTCGCTCGCCGCGACACTGACGTACTCACCATTATGCGCTCAAACCGGAGGAGACCGGTTGATTGCGGCGACGGCACAGCGTGTCGCGCTTCGGCGTCCAGCCCCCGTCCGGTGGTAATGCGGCAGCCGTCACTCAGGGACGGTCTCACCCGCCCTGCGCAACGTCATGTGCGCGTGCTTGAGCACGGGTGAGTCGACCATCTGTCCCTCGAAGGCGAAGACGCCGCGCTCGGACCGCGCCGCCGTCAGGACCCGTCGCGCCCAGTCCAGTCGCTCCTCGGTGGGGCGGTACGCCTCGCGCACCACCGGGATCTGGCTGGGGTGGATGCACACGGTTCCGCCGAAGCCCAGCGCGACGGCGTCCTCGGCCTCCTCTCGCAGGCCGTCGAGATCCCGGATGTCCAGATGCACCGCGTCGAGCGCCATGCGGCCGAAGGCAGACGCCGCGAGCAGGGCTGTCGACCGCACGTGATGGGCGACGTCGCGGTAGGTGCCGTCGGCCTTGCGGCTGGAGCTCCCGCCCAGCGTGGCCACCAAGTCCTCGGCGCCCCACATCAGCGCCACGGTGCCCTGTGCCGCCGCGATTTCGGTGGCGAATACCGCCCCGCGCGGCGTCTCCAGCAGCGCGATCACCTCGCGTGGCGCGAGACCGGTGACCTGCGCGGCCGATTCGGTCTTGGACAGCATCACCGTCGTGTACGCGGTGCCGGCGAGCGCTTCGACATCGAGAGGGTATTCCGCGGTGCCGGCCGCATTGACCCGCACGACGGTGCGTTCCGGGTCCAGCGGTGTCTCCTGCAGCGCCTTACGCGCCGCGGGCTTGTCGGCCTCGGCCACGCCATCCTCGAGGTCGAGGATCACCACATCGGCGGCCGCTGCGGCCTTGGCGAAACGCTCGGGGCGGTCGGCCGGGCAGAAAAGCCATCCCGGGCCGGCGGCTTGCAGGTTCACGCGGTCTCCTGGTTGCTCGGGCGCTTCTGCACCAGAGTGGTGCGCACGGCGCGGGCGACGACGTCGCCGTGCTGGTTGCGTCCCGTGTGCTCGAGGGTGACGATGCCTTCGCCGGGACGGCTTTTCGATTCCCGCTTGCCCGTACACACGGTCTCCGCGTACAGGGTGTCGCCGTGGAAGACGGGTTTGGGGAAAGACACGTCGGAGAAGCCCAGGTTGGCCACGATGGTGCCGAGCGTCAGCTGCGACACCGACAACCCGACCAGCGTGGACAGGGTGAACATGGAGTTCACCAGTCGCTCGCCGCGAAACCCGGGCTGTTCGGCGGCCCAGGCCGCGTCGAGGTGCAGCGACTGAGTGTTCATGGTGAGCGTGGTGAACAAGACGTTGTCGGCCTCGGTGATCGTCCGGCCGGGCCGGTGCAGATAGGTTGTCCCGATCTCGAATTCCTCAAACCACAAGCCGCGCTGGACAACCGACTTGGCATCCGTCATGAGCGCCGCTCCTCCTCATCGCTCGACTCTGCATCGTCGCCGGCGCGCGTCATGACAGTCCAAGCGATCGCGCGATCAGCATCAGCTGCACTTCGGTAGTCCCTTCGCCGATCTCGAGGATCTTGCTGTCGCGGTAGTGGCGCGCCACCGGATATTCGTTCATGAAGCCGTAGCCGCCGTGGATCTGGGTCGCGTCGCGGGCGTTGTCCATCGCCGCCTCCGAGGCGATCATCTTCGCGATTGCCGCGTCCTTCTTGAAGGGCTTGCCCGCCAGCATCTTTGCGGCCGCATCGTAGTAGGCGGTCCGCGCGACGTGGGCACGCGCCTCCATCCGCGCGATCTTGAAGCTGATCGCCTGGTTGGCGCCGATCGGCTGGCCGAACGCCTGGCGTTCCTTGGCGTACTTGACGCTTTCGTCGACGCAGCCCTGCGCCGCCCCGGTCGCCAGCGCGGCGATCGCGATGCGGCCCTCGTCCAGGATGGACAAGAAGTTGGAGTAGCCGGTGCCCCGGCCACCCAACAGGTTCTCCTCCGGGACGCGGACGTCGTCGAAGCTCAACGGGTGCGTATCCGACGCGTTCCAGCCGACCTTGCTGTACACCGGTTCGACGGTGAACCCCGGTGCGCCGTTGGGCACGATGATCGACGAGATCTCTTTCTTGCCGTTGGCGGCGGTTCCGGTGACGGCGGTGACGGTGACCAGTGAGGTGATGTCGGTGCCGGAGTTGGTGATGAATTGCTTGCTGCCGTTGATCACCCAGTCGCCGTTGTCGAGCCGGGCCGTGGTGCGGGTTCCGCCGGCGTCCGAGCCCGCCCCGGCTTCAGTGAGCCCGAAGCCGGCGAGGGCGCGGCCGGCGGTCAAGTCCGGCAACCACTTCTGCTTTTGCTCCTCGGTGCCGAACCGATAGATGGGCATGGCGCCGAGGCTGGCGCCGGCCTCCAGGGTGATCGCCACCGACTGGTCGAACTTGCCGAGTTCCTCGAGCGCCAGCGAAAGGGCGAAGTAGTCACCGCCCATGCCACCGTATTCCTCGGGGAACGGCAAGCCGAACAAGCCCATCTCCCCCATCTTGGCGACGACCTCGTACGGGAAGCTGTGCTCCTCGTCGTGTTTGGCCGACACCGGCGCGACCACGGTGCGCGCGAACTCGGCGACCGTGTCGCGAAGATCCTCGTATTCCTTGGGCAACGTCCCCGCGGTGATGGATGTGGTCATGATGCGTCCTTACTCGAATCGGCTGCCGCGCTGGATTCTTCGGGCACCAGTCGGGCCAGCACCTGGTCCACCGTCACCTGATCACCAACGGACACCAGTACTTCCACCTGTCCGGAGACCGGTGCGGCAAGCGAATGTTCCATTTTCATCGCCTCGACGACGACCACCACCTCGCCCTCGGAAACGCCGGTGCCCGAGGATGCCTGAACGGCGATCACGCTGCCGGGCATCGGGCTGACGATCTCGGCCCGCTGCGCGCCGGCGGCGCGGTGGATTTTGTTCTCCTCGGCTTCACGCACATGCCAGGTTCCTCGCTCGTCGGCGATCCACAGGTGCCGGTCGGCTTCGGCCCAGCGGTAGTCCCGGCGCACACCGTCGAGCGTCATACTCATCCGCGTCGGCTCGACATGCACGGCGGCGGAATGGGTTTGACCCTCGCCGACCTGTACCGTGGCCGCCTCGGGCAAGCCCCGCACGGACACCGTCGCACTGCGCAGCGGGGTGCGCATGTCGGTGCGGACCGGTGCCGGGCTACCGCCGACCCGCCATCCGGTCGGCGCCGCCCAGGGATTGTCGCCGAAGCGGCGAGCGCGCAAAGCCAGGGCCGATTGCCGATAGAGACCGGCCGCGGCGAGCACGTCATCGGGAGCCGGCAGCGGAGCGAAGTCCGCCAGGCGCTCGTCCAGCAGCGCGGTGTCCAGGTCGCCGGCCTGCACCCGCTCGTCGGCGAGCAGGAATCGGAGGAATTCGACATTGGTTTGAACACCCAGGATCACGGTTCGGCTCAGCGCGCGGTCGAGCTTCGTCAGCGCCTCGCCGCGGTCGGTTCCGTGGGCGATCACCTTGCTCAGCATCGGGTCGTAGTCGCTGCCGACCAGCGTGCCCGTCAACAGCGAGGAGTCGACCCGCACGCCGTCACCGGACGGTTCGGAAACCTCCAGCACCCGCCCGCCGGTGGGCAGGAAGCCCCGCGCCGGATCCTCCGCGTACACCCGCGCCTCGACCGCGTGCCCACGCAATTCGATGTCGTCCTGGGCGAACGCCAGCTTCTCGCCGGCGGCCACCCGCAGCTGCCACTCGACCAGGTCCAGCCCGGTGACCGCCTCGGTGACCGGATGCTCGACCTGCAGGCGGGTATTCATCTCCATGAAGAAGAACTCGTCGGGCCGCGCCGCGGAGACGATGAACTCGACCGTGCCGGCGCCGACGTAGTCAACGCTGCGCGCGGTATCGCAGGCGGCCGCCCCGATGCGCGCCCGCGTCGCCTCGTCGAGCAAGGGCGAAGGCGCCTCCTCGATCACCTTCTGGTGGCGGCGCTGCAGGCTGCACTCACGTTCGCCGAGGTGCACAATGTTGCCGTGCGTGTCGGCGAGCACCTGCACCTCGATGTGCCTGGGCCGCAACACGAATCGTTCCAGAAACAGTGTGTCGTCGCCGAACGACGAAGCGGCCTCGCGTCGCGCCCCGACCAGCGCCTCGCGCAGCCTGCCCGGTTCGTCCACCAGCCGCATGCCCTTGCCGCCACCGCCCGCCGACGGTTTGATCAGCACCGGGTACCCGACCTCGTCCGCGGCCGCGGCCAGCTCGTCGTCACTTAGCCCCGGGTTGGCGACGCCGGGCACCACCGGGACGTCGAACGCGGCAACCGCATTCTTGGCGGTGATCTTGTCGCCCATCACCTGTATCGCCCGGACCGGCGGCCCCAGGAACACCACTCCGGCCCGCTCGCAGGCGGCGGCGAAATCGGCGTTCTCAGACAGGAATCCATACCCCGGATGGATCGCTTGGGAGCCGGTGCGCACGGCCGCCTCGACGACCCTGTCGATGTTCAGGTAACTTTCGCGGGCCGCCGCGGGTCCCAGCCGCACCGCCTCGTCGGCTTCGAGCACATGGCGCGCGCCGGCGTCGGGATCGCTGTAGACGGCGACCGAGCGGATGCCGAGCCGACGCAGGGTTCGGATCACCCGCACCGCGATCTCGCCGCGGTTGGCCACTAATACGGTTTCGAACACTGCATTCACATCCGAAAGACGCCGTAGGAGACGGGTTCCAGCGGTGCTTGGGCGCACACCGAAAGAGCCAGTCCGACAAAGGTTCTGGTGTCGGCGGGGTCGATGATGCCGTCGTCCCACAGCCGCGCCGTGGAGTAATAGGGGTTGCCCTGACTTTCGTACTGTTCGCGGATGGGAGCCTTGAACTCCTCTTCCTCGTCGGTCGACCACGGTTTGCCCGCACCGGCGAGTTGCTCCCCGCGCACGGTCGCCAGCACCGATGCGGCCTGTTCGCCGCCCATCACCGAAATGCGGGCGTTCGGCCACATCCACAGGAAGCGAGGCGAATACGCCCGCCCGCACATCGAATAGTTGCCCGCCCCATAGGATCCGCCGATCACGACGGTCAGCTTGGGCACCCGCGCGCAGGCAACGGCGGTGACCATCTTGGCCCCATGCTTGGCGATGCCGCCGGCCTCGTAGTCGCGACCGACCATGAAGCCGGCGATGTTCTGCAAGAACAGCAGCGGTATCTTGCGTTTGTCGCACAACTCGATGAAATGCGCACCCTTCAAGGCCGATTCGCTGAAGAGCACGCCGTTGTTTGCAATGATGCCCACCGGATGGCCGTGAATGTGGGCGAACGCGGTCACCAGCGTCTTGCCGTAATTGGCCTTGAATTCGCTGAATTCGCCGCCGTCGACCAGCCGCACGATGACCTCGTGCACGTCGTAGGGCACCCGCGGGTCGGGTGGCACCACGTCGTAGAGCTCCGTCTGCGCGCACCTGGGCGGGAGCGGGGATCGCACGTCCCACGGGCTGGGCTGGCGCGGGCCGAAGGTGGCCGCGATCGCGCGGACGATCCGCAGGGCGTGCTCGTCGTCTTCGGCGAGGTGGTCGGTGACCCCGGAAACCCGGGAATGCAGGTCGCCGCCGCCGAGGTCTTCGGCCGACACGATCTCCCCGGTCGCCGCCTTGACCAAGGGCGGACCACCCAAGAAGATCGTGCCCTGCTCGCGCACGATGACCGCCTCGTCGCTCATCGCCGGCACGTACGCGCCGCCGGCCGTGCACGAGCCGAGCACCGCGGCAACCTGCGGAATTTCCTTGGCGCTCATGGTCGCCTGGTTGTAGAAGATGCGGCCGAAATGCTCGCGGTCGGGGAACACCTCATCCTGCCGCGGCAAGAACGCGCCCCCGGAGTCCACCAGGTAGATGCACGGCAGCCGATTCTGCAGCGCCACCTCTTGGGCGCGCAGATGTTTTTTGACCGTCATCGGGTAGTAGGTGCCGCCCTTGACCGTCGCGTCGTTGGCGACGATCACGCACTCGCGGTCCGAAACGCGTCCGATGCCCGTGATGATCCCGGCCCCAGGCGACTCGTCGCCGTACATGCCGTCCGCGGCCAGCGGCGAGAGCTCCAAAAACGGGCTGCCCGGGTCGAGCAGGCGATCGACCCGTTCGCGGGGAAGCAACTTGCCGCGGCTGACGTGACGCTCCCGGGCGCGCTCGTTTCCGCCCAACGCCGCCGCCGCCAGCTTGGCGTTCAATTCCCCCACCAGCCGGCGGTGCCCACCGGAGAACGACGCCTCGGCCTTGACGGGCGAGGTCACCACGTTGTCCATCGCCGCAGCAGCCTCCTTGCCGTCGTGCGATCGGAGTTTGAGTTAATGCCGATTAACTCAAGGAGTGAGAATACCATTCCCGCTGTTGCCGGTCCAGGCAGGACCACGCTTGGCGAAAGCCGCGAGTTAATCGCGAATAACTCGTGCTACGTTAGGGCCAATTGACCAAGCGGAGGTCCGTCATGACAGCGTCCTCCTCCGAGGGGCGGGCCGGTCCCGTCGACGCCCCAAATCGCCGCAGCCAGTTGAAGTCCGACCGTCGCCTGCAACTGCTGTCCGCCGCCGAACGGCTGTTCGCCGAGCGCGGTTTCCTCGCGGTGCGGCTCGAAGACATCGGCGCGGCGGCCGGGGTGAGCGGTCCGGCCATCTATCGCCACTTCCCGAACAAGGAGTCGCTGCTGGTCGAGCTGCTGGTGGGCATCAGCACCCGGTTGCTCGCCGGCGCCCGGCAGGTGCAGACCGACAGCACCGACGCGGCCGCCGCACTGGACGGGCTGATCGACTTCCACCTGGACTTCGTGTTCAACGAACCCGACCTCATTCGCATTCAGGATCGCGACCTCGCGTACTTGCCCGAGGCCGCCGAAAAGCAGGTGCGCAAAGCCCAGCGTCAATACGTCGAGGTCTGGGTGGGGGTGCTGCGCGAGCTGAATCCCGAGCTGGCCGAGGCCGATGCCCGGCTGACCGCGCACGCCGTGTTCGGCCTGCTGAATTCGACACCGCACAGCGTCAAGCCCGCCGATACTTTGCGCGGCAAATCCGGCCGCGCCGCGAGGTCGCGCACCGTCATGCGGGCGATGACGGTCGCCGCGCTCACCGCCGGAAATCAGTGCCCCTGAGCGTCCGTCGTAGGCTGGCTCAGCCCGTTGACAACCGCGTCCAGGTACCCTGCAAGCCATGAGGTGGACATGAACGATTCACGTCCCACCGAGCGGTTTCCCACATCGCAGCCGGGGCCACAGCAGCCGAGGTATTCGCCCTCCGCTGATCCCGCTTACGCCGACCAGACGCCGTACGCGCAGAGCTACGGCGGGACGACGCCGCCCTGGGCAGCCACCCCGAACGAGACGAACCCGACCAGGCCGCTGCCGGCGTACTGGCAGCAAGAGGTTCCTCCGTCGGCCGACATGCCGACGGGCATGGCTCCCCCGCCGCCGGGCGGCCCGAGGTCGTCGCGATGGTTGTGGATCGGCGCCGGCGCGGCGGTGCTGCTGGTCGTCGCCTTGGTGATTGCGCTGGTACTGGCGAACGACGCGATCAAGACCCAGACCGCCGTCCCGCCGTTGCCGGCGATGCCGGAGCCGAGCACGGAGACCCCGACGACCTCGACGCACCGGACGCCGTCGCTCATTCCGGCCCCGATACCGCCGACCAGCGGCCCCGAGTCGCCGCCCGAGACCACCGGGCCGGCGGCGATGCAAGACGTCGTCTACACAGTCTCGGGTGAGGGGCGCGCGATCAGCATCATGTACATCGATACCGGCGGCCTCATCCAGACCGAATTCAACGTCGCGCTGCCGTGGAGCAAGGAGGTCAGCCTGTCGAAATCGGCGACCCACCCGGCCAACGTCACGATCGTCAACATCGGCCACAGCGTGACGTGCACGCTCACTATCGACGGGGTTCAGATCAGCAAGCGCGTCGGCGGCGGTCTGACAGTCTGCGACGCCCGCGGCTAAGCGCTACACCAACGGGTTACGACGGCTCGGCCGCGGGTTCGGCAACGGCGGGGCCGCGCAGCGGAACCCGGACGGCCAGCATCGCCAGCAGTCCGGCGAGCAGCACCAGCAGAATTCCGCCCAGGCCGGCCCGCACGGCACCGAAGGCGTCGACGAATAGCGAGAACAGCCACGGCGCCACGAACGCCACCGCCCGCCCGGTCATGGTGTAGAGCCCGAACGCCACCCCTTCGCTGCCGTGCTTGGCCATGTGCAGCAGCAAAGCGCGCGACGACGACTGCGACGGCCCGATGAACGTGCACAGCACCAGCCCGCACACCCAGAAGGCCACCGGCCCGGACAGCGCCATCAAGGTCAGTCCCAGGACGATGATCGCGAACAGTGACGCCACGATCACGGGCTTTGAACCGACGCGGTGGTCGACGAACCCGCCCAGCACCGCGCCCACCGCGGCGATCACACTGGCCGCCACCCCGAAGATCAGCACGTTGGCCTGCGAAATGCCGTACACGTTCACGCCGAGCACCGCGCCGAACGCGAAGATCGCCGCCAGCCCGTCCCGGAAGAGCGCGCTGGCGAACAGGAAGTAGACCAGGTTACGGTCGCGCCGCCATTCCGCGGCGACCTCGGTCCACAACCTGCGATAGCCGCCGAGCATGCTCGTCGACTGGTGGTGCTCCGACGACTCGGTCAGCCGGTGCGCGACGAACAGCAAGGGCAGCGCCAGCACCGCGAACCAGATCGCGGCAACCACCATCGCCTCACGGACATAGAGCCCGTCCCGCAGGGGAACTCGCAGCAGGCCGCGCGTCGCGTCGGGCCCTTTGCCGGATCCGGAGATGAAGCCGGTGTAGATCACCAGCAGGAGCACAACGCTGCCGACATACCCCGCCGCCCAGCCGAATCCGGATATCCGCCCGGCCGTCTGCGGCGTCGAGAGCTGACGCAGCATGGCGTTGTAGGGGACGCTGGCCAGATCGCCGCAGGCCGCCGTCGCCCCGAGGAGCGCCAGGCCCGCCCACAGGTAGCCGGGGCGCTCGCGGATGAAGAACATCAGGCAGGTCAGCGTCACCGCCGCGGCCGTCAGCACGCTCAACGCCACCCGCCTGCGATGCGCGGACTCCACCCACACGCCGACGGCGGGCGCGAGCACCGCGACGGTCAGCCCCGCGATGGCCGCCGCGCGGCCCAGCCAACTCGCCGGTGTGGTGGAGCCGGATATCCCCACCCCCACGCTGCTGGTCAGGTAGACGGAGAAGACGAACGTCGCCACGATCGCGTTCAGGCCGGTCGAGCCGGAGTCCCAGAGCGCCCACGCCACGACGCGCGATCGCGCGGCGGTGGCGGGCCGCGGCTCCGGCTGGCTCATGCCCGGCACTCTATCGGCGCGCGCGATCGCCTGCGGGCCGCGTTCGGACCGCTGTCTACGATTGGCGGCATGCCCCTACCCGCCCCAAGCCCCGAGGCGCGCGCCGTTGTCACCGGAGCTTCGCAGAACATCGGTGAAGCGCTCGCCACCGAACTCGCCGCGCGCGGACACAGCCTGATCGTCACCGCCCGCCGCGAAGACCTGCTCACGGCCCTGGCCGCTCGCCTCACCGGCAAGTACGGCGTCACCGTCGACGTGCGCCCCGCCGACCTCGCCGATCCGGGCGAACGCGCGAAGCTGTGCGACGAGCTGGCAGCCCGGCCCATCTCGATCCTGTGCGCCAACGCGGGCACCGCGACCTTCGGCCCGGTTGCCACGCTCGATCCGGCCGGTGAAAAGGCCCAGTTGCAGCTGAATGTCCTTGGGGTGCATGACCTTACGTTGGCGGTGCTGCCGGGGATGGTCGAGCGTGGGTCCGGCGGCATCCTGATTTCCGGTTCGGCGGCGGGCAATTCGCCGATCCCCTACAACGCGACCTATGCGGCCAGCAAGGCCTTCGCGAACACCTTCAGCGAATCGCTGCGCGGCGAGCTGCGCGGGTCCGGCGTCAATGTGACGCTGCTGGCGCCGGGCCCGGTGCGCACCGACCTGCCCGACGACGCCGAGGCCTCGATCGTCGAGCGGCTGGTGCCGGATTTCCTGTGGATCTCGACCGAACACACCGCGCGGGTGTCTCTGGATGCGTTGGCGCGCAACAAGATGCGCGTCGTTCCCGGCCTGACGTCGAAGGCCATGTCGGTGGCCAGCGGGTACGGTCCGCGCGCCATCGTGGCGCCGATCGTGGGCGCGTTCTACAAGAAGCTCGGCGGCGGGTAGGCGCTATTTCCGGCGGCGTCCGGAACCGAAGATGCCTTTCACCGCTTCGCGTATCGCGGTGTTGATGCCGCTTTTAACGGTGGGGTTCTGCAGAACTTCCTCCCACATCGACGGCCCTTTTGCGCCCTTCGGCTCCGCTGGCTCCGGCATCGGCGGAACCGGCTCGTTCGGCGGGACCGGCGGGTATTCGGACCGGGTTTGCGGCGGCTGCGGCGCGGGCGGGGCTTGCGGATCCGGCGGGGCGGACGGGGGCTGCGCGGGCTGGGAGAGCGTCTGACCGTACTTCGCCTGCAGCGGACTGTTTTTCGCCGCGGCCACGATCGCGTCGTTGCCGATCGACGCCATGAGCGAGCGCGGTACCCGCATGCGGGTCCACGCGACCGGCGTCGGTGCGCCCTTCTCGGATAACACGGTCACCACCGCCTCCCCGATTCCCAGCGACGTCAGCGCCGACTCCAGGTCGTAGACATCGGTTTTCGGGTAGGTGCGGACGGTCTTGCTGAGGGCCTTCTGGTCGTCGGGTGTGAACGCCCGCAACGCGTGCTGAACTCGCGCGCCCAGCTGGGACAGGATGTCGTTGGGGATGTCCGTGGGGAGTTGGGTGCAGAAGAACACCCCGACGCCTTTGGAGCGGATCAGCTTCACGGTCTGCTCGACCTGCTCGAGGAAGGCCTTCGACGCGTCGGCGAACAACAAGTGCGCCTCGTCGAAGAAGAACACCAGCTTCGGCTTGTCCACATCGCCGACCTCGGGTAGCTGGCTGTACAGGTCGGCGAGCAACCACATCAGGAAGGTGGAGAAGATGACCGGACGCACCGACTGACCCGTGAACTCCAGCAGCGAGATGATGCCCTGGCCTTGCTCATTGACGCGCAGCAGATCGTTCGGGTCGAGCTTGGGCTCGCCGAAAAAGGTGTCCCCGCCTTCGGCATCGAGGTTCACCAGCGCGCGCAGGATCACGCCCGCCGTCGTCGCCGACACGCCGCCCAGCGATTTCAGGGCTTCCTTGCCCTCGTCGCTGGTCAAATAGCCGATGGCGCCGCGTAGATGGTCAGTGGTGACCAGCGGACGGTTTTGGTCCTTCGCCCAGTGGAAGATCAACCCCAGCGTCGATTCTTGAGTAGCGTTGAGCCCCAGCACTTTTGACAGCAGAACGGGGCCGAAGCTGTCGACGGTCGCCCGGATCGGCACGCCGATTCCCTTGGTGCCCAGCGACAAGAACTCGGCCGGAAACCCCGTCGGCTGCCAGTTGTCGCCGGTGTCTTTGGCCCGCGCGGCGGTCTTGTCGTTACCTTCGCCGGGCCTGGCCAGCCCGGACAGGTCGCCCTTCACATCGGCCATCAGCACGGGGACGCCCGCGGCGCTGAGCTGCTCGGCGATCAATTGCAGCGTCTTGGTCTTGCCGGTTCCGGTCGCCCCCGCCACCAGGCCGTGCCTGTTGATGGTGGCCAGCGGAATGCGAATCTGGGCCGCCGGATCGGCCGCGCCGTCGATGACGACGGTGCCCAATTCCAGCGCCTGGCCGCCGACGGCGTATCCATCGGCGATCCGCGTCGCGGCCGTGGCCGCTGAATCGGTGCTCATCGTGCTGCGCCTCTCTTCCCCGACGATTCGGCGTGCAGTTCGACAACGCTCCACCCTACTTCCCCACCTTCTCCGGGGGCGAGGTCCGGCGCGCGCGTCACCTGGGCCTGGTCCGATGGTGGCGACCCGCCGCGTCCGGCTTCGCCGCACTTGCGATCGCCACTAGTCTGAGCGCTGTGCGAGACGAATTGGTGTGGATCGACTGCGAGATGACCGGGCTTGATCTGGGTTCGGACAAGCTCATTGAGATCGCGGCACTGGTGACCGACGCCGATTTGAACGTTCTCGGCGACGGGGTCGACGTAGTGATCCATGCCGACGATGCCGCGCTCGCGGCGATGGGCGAGGTGGTCACCGAAATGCACTCGCGCTCCGGGCTGACCGACCAGGTGCGGGCGTCCACGGTCGACCTGGCGACCGCGGAGGCAATGGTTCTGGATTACATCGGCGAACACGTCAAACAACCCAAAACGGCGCCGCTGGCCGGCAACTCCATCGCCACCGACCGCGCCTTCATCGTGCGCGACATGCCCGCCCTGGATTCGTTCCTGCACTACCGCATGATCGATGTGAGCTCGATCAAAGAACTCTGCCGGCGCTGGTATCCGCGCATTTACTTCGGCCAGCCGGTCAAGGGGCTGGCCCACCGCGCGCTGGCGGACATCCACGAGTCCATTCGCGAGCTGCAGTTCTACCGGCAGACCGCATTCGTCTCGCCGCCGGGGCCGTCTACCAGCGAAATCGAGGCGGTGGTCGCCGCCCTTGGCGACGGAAAAGACGCACCGGGGCCAAGCGATTCGGCCAGCGCGCCGCCGACCGGTTAGTATCGACGTCGCCGCTCGTTGACCGTCATTGCGTGAAGGTCGGCTGGCGGTCGTGGTGGGTGTAGTTCAGTTGGTAGAGCGTCAGGTTGTGATCCTGAATGTCGCGGGTTCGAGTCCCGTCACTCACCCCACAGGTCAGGGAGCGTTGCCGCTCCCTGACCTTTTTTGACCCGGAGTCGCGAGAACCGACCGCTTCGTCAGGTGTTGGCGTTGCCCGCTTTCCACTGCGCCCAGGGGATGTTCCAGTCGCCCAGGCCCTCGATCCCCGGCAGCGTCGACCCCACCGTATGCACCACCTCGACGATGTCGCCGCTCTTGCTGTGGTCGTAGAACCACTCGGCGTTGCTCGGACTCACGTTGAGGCATCCGTGGCTGGTGTTGGTGTGGCCTTGGGCGCCCACCGACCACGGCGCCGAGTGCACGAAGACGCCGCTGTAAGACATCTGGGTGGCCCAGTCGACCTCGGTGCGATATCCGTTGGGCGAGTTGACCGGAACGCCATATGTCGAGGAATCCATGATGATGTGCTTGAACCGCCCACCAATGATGTAGATGCCGTTAGCCGTTGGGGTGCTGTCCTTGCCCATTGACGTCGGCATGGTCTTGACGACATCACCGTTGACCCGCACGGTCACCGTCTTCGTGGTGTCGTCGGCCGTCGAGATCACCTCGTCACCGATGGTGAAGTGCGACTTGACGTTGTCCTCGCCGAACATCCCGTCGCCCAGGTCGACCCCGTAGGTGTTGACGGCCACGTCGATGGTTGTCCCCGACTTCCAGAAACGCTCCGGGCGCCAACGAACTTCGCGGTTGTTCAGCCAATAGAACGCGCCCTCCACCGCAGGATTGGTGGTGATCTTGATGGCCTTCTGCGCCGCCGCGCGGTTCGCGATGTTCTCGTCGAAGCGGATCGCCACCGGCTCACCGATGCCCACCACGTCACCATCGGCCGGACTGACGTAGGGCATGGTCAGGTGCGCCGGTGAGCTGGTCTCGAACGTCATCTGCTTGTTGGCCGCGCCGCCCAGGCCGGTGGCCTTGGCATTCAGCGTGTAGCGCCTGTTGTAGCCGAGCGGCTCTGTGGTCGACCAACGCAGGCCGTCGGGGCTCAACTGCCCATTGATCGACCTACCGTTCTCGTTGACCATGGTGACCGAGGCGAGCACGCCGTCGGCGACGGTCACCGTCACCGGCGCATCCACCGTCACACCGACGGCGCCGTCGGTCACCGAGGCGGTGAGCTTCGGCACCAGCAGGTCGGCCAGTGGCGTGCCCTTGTCGAAGATGACTTTCGCCGGTGCCGCCGCGTGGTCGCCGGTACACGCGCCGCTGAACACGGCAATCGGAATAATCGCGGCCACCAGCCACGATCGTCGCCTCCGCAAACGCGTCATCCAGTGACCTTCCATGTAATTCTCCAGTTGGTCACCGCTGACCAGTCAGGTAGCTGCAGGCATTCTACTGGCTTTTGCCGACACTCCCCCGCGGATGCGAGCCCGGGCGGCCGATCGGTGTCACCACCGCAATGAATTCGTCATTCAGGCGTGGTCCAGAGCCCGCCGGGGCCCGTTCTACGCCGGCGAGCCGACCTCGTCGTGCCGCTGCTCGTCGACCATGTCGCGGGTGTTGACGGCCTCGACGCGCGCGAGTCTGACGATGGCCGCCGTCATCACCAGCGCCGCCGCCACCAGGGCGATCGCCCCGGCGCGACCGGTGTTCAGCGTCTCGCCGAGGACGACGACGCCGAGCACCGCCGCCACCACCGGCTGCGACATCTGCAGGGTCGGCATCGACGCGGTCAACGGACCGGCCCGAAACGCCGACTGACTCCACGCCACGCCACCCAGCGCGACCAGTATGCAGGCATACAGCTCGGGGGTCCGGGTCACCGCGGCCGCTCCCTCGCCGAGCCGGGCGACCACTTCTTTGGCGAGCACCGCGAAGACGCCCCACAACGACCCCGACGCGAAGGCGAACAGCGCCGCCGCCGCGGCGCCACCCCATGTTCGGCCGGCCACGATGCAGCCGATCAACAGCGGCGCGAGGACAGCGGCAACCGCAGTCCAGGTTCGCAGGGAGGCGCCCGGATGCCCGGCCTGCGGGTTGCCCACGATCACGACCACGATCACCGCCGTGGTCAGCAACGCGGCCCATACCCACTCGCCTGCGGTCACGTTGCGGTGCAGGAACCTGGCGTTGATGGGCAGCGCGAACAGCACCGAAGACATCAGCAGCGCCTGCACCAACAGCACCGAGCCCTCACCGAGCGCCGCGGCCTGTAGCGCGATGCTCGCCACGAGAAGCAGTGCGCCCCACCACCATCGTTGATTTCGAACCAGGCCGGCGAACAATTCGACCGAGCCGATCGCCCGGTCGGCGATGCAGTGCGCGGCGCGCTGCTGCAAGACGTCGCCGATCGCCACGCAAAGCGCAGAACTCAGCGCCAACAGTGCGGCGATATGCCATTGGGTCATAAATATCTCCGTCGATATCCGGCAACTCAGGCACTAGTGATGCGAAAGTCCTTCCCTCACAGAGCATCTTGCTTATCAGCCACGATCGGACGCGGCTCCGGCAGTCCACCTGCTGGCCACGGGCTCCCTGCGCGCATCGGCGGCCCAGCGGCCCCGGCCCACCGCAACGGCCTCGCCCTCGCCGGTCGCGGACCGGTTCCGCAACAACGCCGACCACTGGGGAGCCCACCACGTCCATCGGCCAAGCAGGTGAATGAAGGCCGGCACCAAGACCATTCGCACCAAGGTGGCATCGACGAGCACACCGAGCGTGAGTCCCAGGCCCAGCATTCGCATGAACGAGACATGCGCGGGGATCAACGCGGCGAAGGAAATCGACATCACCACCGCGGCGGTGGTGACCACCCGGCCGATGCCGGCGATGCCCAGCGCGGTGCTCTCGTCAGTGGCGGCGCGCGCTTCGGCCGCGGTCGGTGGCGTTCTGCGCGAGGCTTGCGATGCCAGCCAGTA
The DNA here is from genome assembly GCF_059813315.1 of Mycobacterium sp. NGS11. Taxonomy (NCBI): domain Bacteria; kingdom Bacillati; phylum Actinomycetota; class Actinomycetes; order Mycobacteriales; family Mycobacteriaceae; genus Mycobacterium; species Mycobacterium sp. NGS11. The sequence goes on along the minus strand of NZ_JCALEJ010000026.1, from coordinate 55,108 downwards.
CTCGTGGATGCGCGAGACCAGGAACACCTCGTAGTCCATGGCCAGCCCGAAAGCGATGCAGAACAACAAGACTGGGATGTTGGCGTTCAGTGTCCCGTTGGGCGTGGTGCCTAGGGCGCCCAGGTGGCCGTCCTGGAAGATCCACACCATCGCCCCGAATGCCGCCGTTAGTGAGAGCACGTTGCACACCATTGCCTGCAGCGGCAGCACCGCGCTGCCGGTGAGCAGGAACAGCAGCGCGAAGGTGATGAGCGCGATCAGTCCGAACACCAGCGGCAGTCGCTTGGTGATCGCTTCGACGCTGTCGCGGTTGATCTGCGCCAGTCCGGTCATCTCGACCGACCGTCCCGCCGGCCCGGCGACCTGATGCAGTCGGTCGAGTTGGGTGTTCGAGGCGCGCGAGTAGAGCGGCGCGGTGGTTTTTACCGTGAGAAATGCGCTGCCGTCGGCCATGCCCGTGGGGGCGGCGGGCGGCCCCGCCGGATTTCCGGCCACGAACGTCCCCGCCGGTGCGGTGACCGCGGATACCCCCGGCACCCGGGACAGCCGGGCGGCGTAGTGCTGCAGGTCGCCGGGCGTCACGCCGTGAGCGTCGGGGACGACGACGGACACCGAGGTCCCCAACCCGTTGGCGAAATCGTCGTCCAGCATGTCGGCGACCTGGCGCGCCGACGCCGATCGCGGAAGCACGCGTTCGTCGGGAAAGCCCCACTTCACGCCCAGGAACGGCACCCCAAGCAAAAGCAGCAGCGCGACGACGCTCAGGCCGACCGGCATCGCGCGGCGCAGCACGAACTTGGTCGAGCGGTACCAGAACTGCGCCACCAGCGGCTTGTGCGCGTGGTCACGAAAGGGCCGCTGCCCGTGCAGAATTCGGTGCATCACTCTGCGAGCATCCATCGTGTCCAATCGGGGCCCCAGCAACACTATGGCGGCCGGGGTGACGACCACGGTCGCAATCGCGACGATTGCCGCGGTGGCCACGATGGTGTAGGCGGAAGACTTCAGGAAATACATCGGGAACAGCGCCATCACCGCCATCGACAGCCCCACCGTGGTGGCGGAGAACAGCACCGTCCTGCCCGCGGTCGCCATGGTCCGAATCAGCGCGTCGTGGCGGGCCATCGTCCGCATCAGCTCCTGGTTCCGGTCGCGGCCCTCGGTGCGCGCCAGCTCCTCGCGGTAGCGGGTGATGATCAGCAGGTTGTAATCGATGGCCAGGGCGAGGCCCATCGCGATGCTCAGGTCCAAGGCGTAGGTCGACACATCGGTGGCGAAGCTGATCAGCCGCAGCACCGACATTGTGCAGACGATGGCCAATGTGCCCAAGACGATCGGCATCGCAGCGGCCACGACTCCGCCGAGCACCCACACCAGCACTGCGAAACTCAACGGAATCGCGATGGACTCCATCAACAGCAGGTCGCGCTGGTTCTGGTCGTTGATCTGCGCGTACGCCACGGCCATGCCGCCGGCGCGCACCGTGACGCCGTCGCGGTCATGCACCAGGTCCTTCGTCAGCGCACGGGCGTATTTCTGCGCGTCGTTTTCCCCGCCCCTGAGGCCGGCCACGATCATTCCGGACTTGTCGTCCTTGCTGACCAGCTGGGCCGCGGCCGCGGGCGGCGACGTCCATGCTGACGACACGTTGAGCACCCATGGCGAACGTTTTAGCTGGTCGACGATGTCGGTACCGACCTGGCGCGCCTGAGCACCGAGGGCGCCGGTCGGCGCAGTCAGCACGATCAGCATCTGCTGATCGGTCTGGTTGAACTTGTCGCGAAGGGTGTCGCTCGCCCGGGAAGACTCCGACGTGGGGTCCTGGAAACCACCGCCGGACAGGCTGTTGACCACCGGCAGCCCGAAAATCGCGGCCCCCAGCAGCACCAACACGGCGATCGCGATGATGCGGCGCGGCGCGGCGATCGCAAGCCGGGTGATCACTTGCAGCATGGCGTATCGCCTACCCCAAACCGCGCGGGTTGACCCGCCGAGTATGGAATTGCTCACATCGGCGTCCTTGCGGCGCGTCGTCGGCGATCTCCGGGATCGAGGTTTGACCTGCTGGCGCTCGGGTATCGAATCTAAAAGCACACTTGGTACCTGGATTCGGCGTGCGCAGTGCCGGTTTGCCTGGGCTACAAGCAGATTGGATGTGCGATGGACGATAAGGACGACGGCATCAATATTCGGCATCCCACCGAAGCGGACTGGCAGGCGGTTTTCGAGAATCAGGCCAGGACTTTCGGCGATCCGGTGGGCCCAGCAGACCTCGAGGCGTGGCGACGTCGTGTCAGCCTCGACAACATTTTGATCGCCGAGGATGTCTGCGATCCGGAGAATCCGAATCTGGTCGGAACGTCCATCATCTACCCCTCGCGGCTCACCGCACCGGGCGGCGCCCAGTTGCGGGTCGCTTGGCTGACGATGATCGCCGTTGCGTCAACGCATCAGGGCAAGGGTCTTTGGGCGCAGCTCAGCGCCCAGGGACTCGGAATACTGTTGGAGCGCGGTTATCCCATCGTTTGCGGCGTTCCGACGCAGACAGCGATGTACGACGGCTTCGGCGCCGGGGTGTCGAGCTACAGCCACACCTACTCCATTGACCGCCGCTTTGCGAAGTTGCGCGCCGCGCCGGGCCAGATTCGGGCACGCGAGGTCAACACCGCCGAGGCGCGGCGGCAGCTGCCCGACCTCTACGAAAGGTGGTGTGCCGCAACCACTGGCGCGATCTCGCGCGACGACGAGTGGTGGGCCGACTACCTGGACGACCGAGCAACCCAGCGCGGCAACGGATCTGCGCTGCACTACACGATCCATCCGGACGGTTTCTTGACTTACCGGGTGGTCGGCTCGCAGCAGCATGCGTTCCGTCCGCCGCTTGGCACCGTGGTCGTCGAAGACTTCTGCCCAATCACCGACGAAGCGCACACCGAGCTGCTGCAGACGCTCCTGGTATTGGAGATGTTCTATCGCATCGAAATCGACGTAGCTCCTGACGATCCGCTACCGCTTAAACTCGTCGACCAACGCGCCGCTGAAACCAAAGGCGTGAGCGACTTTCTGTGGGTGCGCATCAACGACATTCCCGAAACGCTCGGCGCGCGCAGCTATGCCGCCGATGCCGACATCGTGCTGGAAGTCACGGACCCGCTCGACCTTGCGGGAGGGACCTTTCAGCTACAGACCCGCGACGGCATCGGGAAATGCACCCCCCACGAGGGCCCACCGGACATCAAGATCGGTCTGGCCGACCTGGCCACCATCTACATGGGGGCACACCGGGCGGCCCAGCTTGTCCGCGCCAACCGCATCACCGAGGTGCGCCAAGGAGCGTTGGGTGAGCTGGACGCTGCCTTCAGCACCGACCGGTCACCGTACACCGGCACGGTGCTGTAGGCCGATCTCGTTGCGCGACAGCATTCTTCACCAGCACAAGGGATGGCGTGCCAAAAGTCGGGGGCGGCCCGGCGCTGGCCGACCAGGGCGACCTCGGACGCCTACCGGCTTGCTCGCCGCCGGGCCGCTATCCTGGAACGAAGTCGGGATTTCACTCCGTAGCGCAACGCCTGTTATTGTCGCCTACGCGGTCTCGACCGACCACAAGCGCCGTTAGCTCAGTTGGTAGAGCAGCTGACTCTTAATCAGCGGGTCCGGGGTTCGAAACCCTGACGGCGCACATCAGAGTTGTTCACCGGGGTCCACCCCTCCCCCAGGGGCGGACCATCGGCCGGCGAAGTTGCGCTCTTAGAAGCACCCACTCACATGGATTCGCCGGCCGGCTCCCACGCAGACCCCTACCGGGGGTGGGGGTGGCGGCGGGGGCGGAAAATCCCCCGGCAACGGCGCGTAGGCGTCCGGCGGTGGGGCAAAGCTGTTGACCGTATCGGCAACGTTGGTACACCCACTCACCGAAACACGCCTGCCGGCGCTTGCGCATACGTCGGCGTGGGCCACACCGGTGGGCTCCACGACGGCATAGAGCTCAGGAATCGCCGTCAGAGCCAGCACCGCTATCCCCGCGACAGTCCAGGACCGCACCCACAATTTCATCGCGATCTCCTTTGTGTGACCGCCAGCTCCACTTGGCCCGATGGGCCAATGAATGAGCTGGGCAGCATTATATTTCTGTCACCGCACGGTCGACCCGAATTCGTCAGCAGAACCCGCGCCCTACCGGTCACGGGGTTACGCCGGGCTGGCCAATCAATGGAGTCCACTGACAGCGCTGCCTGATGTCGACCATCGGCTGACGAATGCCCTCCAGGTCGGCTTGCTCCTGCGGGTTCGCGCTGAAGTAATTCTGCACAGCGCCCTGGACCTGATCCTTGGGCTGATCCTGAAGGCCGGTGTAGAAATCGTTCACATCGGGGTGCAGAAACAGGTAGCTCGAAAGTGCCGTCGCAACACCAGCCGCGACACTGGCCACGTTTGCAGCTGTGCAGTCGGGCGGCCGTGGCGGGGGATCAGCTGCGGCGGTCGCCGCAGTAGCGCATAACAGTGTGCCGGTAACCGCGCCGGCGCCGATCGCGCTGAACAGCACCCGTCGCGGATCAATTTCTGACAGGAACATGACTGCCTCCTCCATCCGGTACTTAACTGGCCGCGACACGATGGCGGTCGATGCGCAGCTTCAGCTAATCAGAGTTGATGCTTCGTCACTGCGATACGGCGAATGGATCAAGCGAATTTCGTCGCACCGGCAATGGCCCGCGAGTCCTACCATCGCTCCGATGACCATTTCAGAGGAGACGTGTGAAGACTGAGCTGAAGTGGGTCGAGCCGCATGAGGGCCACTTCCAAGCCAGCATCGACGACCGCAGCGAGTATCGAGTCCACGCGGTCTCGACGGGCGGCTTCCGCGCCGAGCGCGTCGATGACGGCTTTGTGCACCACGACCTGGGCAGGGGCGGCACCGCCGCCGAGGCACAAGCGATCTGTCAGGACCTGCACACCCGGGCCATGCGACGCGCCGCCTGGGAGGCTTACATGGCCGAAAACGACCCGCCGGGCTGGGAGTAGCCGGTCGCCCGTTGTCGCGAGGCGTCACCATTTTCGGCGCACCATTTGCCGTCGTATCCCGCCGCAATAGCCGCTCTTGCAGGTAACTTTTTGCTGGCACCGATTGGCGCCGTCGGCGCCGATAGGCCCCGTGGGACACGCTGCGTCGAAGGAGCTGCAATGGGGTTCATCCGGCCCAACCTGCCGGTCGTCGACATGACCGAATGGAGCACGCGCTCACGCGCCGAACGGATCGTCCCGATGGCGCGCCACATCGCCGAGCACGGGTTCGGCACCCCACTGGTGATGCACGTGATGTACGGCGTGAAGATCGCGCTGTACATCCTGGGCGGCTGGCTGTTCGCGTGGTCGACCTCCGGCATCGGCGGCTTCACACAGGTCGGCGCGTGGTGGTCGGAGCCGATCGTGTTCCAGAAGGCCGTGCTCTACACGATGCTGTTCGAAGTCATCGGTCTCGGCTGCTGCTTCGGGCCATTGGCCGGGCGCTACTTCCCCCCGATGGGATCGATCCTGTACTGGCTGCGGCCCGGCACCATCCGATTGCCACCCTGGCCCGCTCGGGTGCCGTTGACCAACGGCAGCAACCGCACCCCGTTCGATGCTTTGCTCTACGGCATTTTGCTGGTGCTGCTCGTGTCCGCGCTGCTGTCCGCTGGCAGCGGGCCGATTCCGGCCCTGGACACAATGATCGGCGTGCTGCCTCGGTGGCAGACCGTCGCGATCCTTGGGGTGCTGGCGGCGCTCAGCTTGCGCGACAAGGTCATCTTCCTGGCAGCCCGTGGCGAGGTGTATGCGCCGCTGGCGCTGACGTTCCTGTTCGCCGGCGCGGACATCGTCGTCGGGGCCAAGGTCGTGTTCATGGTGATCTGGCTCGGCGCGGCCACCTCCAAGCTCAACAAGCACTTCCCGTTCGTGATCTCGACGATGCTGGCGAACAATCCGTTCATCCCGTCCGGCGCGCTCAAGCGGTCGATGTTCAAGCATCACCCAGACGACCTGCGGCCCAGCGCGTTGGCGGGCTTCATCGCGCACTTCTCAACCGCGGTGGAGGGTCTGGTACCGCTGGTGCTGCTCTTCTCACACGGCGGGTGGCCGACGGCGCTCGCCGCCTTCGTGATGATCGTCTTCCACCTGAACATCCTGCTGGCCTTCCCGATGGGTGTGCCGCTGGAGTGGAACGTGTTCATGATCTTCGGGGTGCTGTGGCTGTTCGTCGCGCACGCGCGCCTGGGGCTGTCGGACGTCGCCCACCCGCTGCCGATCGCCGTCCTGTTCGCGGTCATCGCCGGCACCGTCGCGCTCGGGAACCTGTACCCGCGCAAGGTCTCGTTCCTGCCGGGCATGCGGTACTACGCCGGCAACTGGGACACCACGCTGTGGTGCGTGCGGCCGTCGGCCGACGAGAAGTTCCGCGTCGGCTCGCGCGCCCTGGGCCCGATGCAGCACCTGCAGCTCGAGCGGTTGTACGGCAGCAAAGAGGAAACCCTGATCCCCCTGCACCTCGCCCTGGCGTTCCGGGGCATGAACACGCACGGACGCGCACTGCTGACCCTGGCGCACCGGGCCATGGCCGACTACGACGAGGACGATTACAACCTGTGCGAGGGCGAAGTCCTGTGCTCAATGGTTCTCGGCTGGAATTTCGGCGACGGGCACATGCACAACGAGTGCCTGATCGACGCGCTGCAACAACGATGCGGGTTCGAGCCCGGCGAGGTGCGGGTCGTCATCCTGGACGCCCAGCCCATCCACCGACAGCGGCAGGAGTACCGGCTGGTGGACGCGGCGACGGGTGAATTCGAACGCGGCTACTGCGACGTCGACGACATGGCCACCAACCAGCCCTGGGCCGACGACATTCCGGTGTACGTCCAGACCGGTCGCGTCACCGATTCCTGACGCGGCGTACCGCCACCACCACTACGAGGGCCCCGACGCCGGCAAGCGAGGCCAGCACTACCGGCTTCTGCACGAATCCGATCACCCGGATTTTGATGTCGTCGGCGAGGCGCCGGGGGTTGGCCCGCTCGGCAAGCGAGTCGACGGTGGCCGCCAGCTGGTCACGGGCGACGTCGATGTCCTGCTTGATGGCTTCGGGGTCCCGGTCCGCCACTGTGTCCTCCAAGTCGCCCACTATCCAGCTCCTACACCTGCCCGAACTACCCTAGATCAGCTGGCGGTAACCCCGTCGCTCCGGTGAACAGAAAGGTGCTGACCTTGACCGAGACCACGCGGCTTGCTCCGGGTGATAAGGCGCCCACCTTCAGCCTGCCCGACGCCGACGGCAACAAGGTGTCGCTGGGCGACTACCAGGGGCGTCGTGTCGTCGTGTACTTCTACCCGGCCGCGTCGACGCCGGGCTGCACCAAGCAGGCGTGCGACTCTCGCGACAGCCTGGCCGAGCTCAACGGCGCCGGCCTCGAGGTCATCGGAATCTCCCCCGACAAGCCGGAGAAGCTCGCCAAGTTCCGTGACGCCGAGAAGCTGACGTTCCCGCTGCTGTCCGACCCCGACCGCAAGGTCCTGACGGCCTACGGCGCGTACGGCGAGAAGCAGATGTACGGCAAGAAGGTCACCGGCGTCATCCGCTCCACCTTCGTGGTCGACGAGAAGGGCAAGATCGCCGTCGCGCAGTACAACGTGAAGGCGACGGGCCATGTCGCCAAGCTTCGCCGCGACCTGTCGGTCTAGTCGCCGATGACGGCGGCCTCGGTGTATTCGGTGATCGGCCGCGCGATTCCTTGCTCGTCGCAGACCCGCTGCAGCTTCTCCAGCGTCTCGTCGATCCCCGGGCCAAGCCGCTTGCCGGGGGTGAAGATCGCCGGCAGGTGCTGCATGCCCTGGATCACGCCGATCGTCGGATAGTGCACCGTGCCATCGGGGTCGCAGCGATAGTCGGGCATCCGATCGAGCACCGCCGTGAGCATCGACTTGAACACGACGCGCGCGACGTTGGAGCCGATGCAGCGGTGGATGCCGAGCCCGAAGCTGAAGTGCCGGTTGTTCTTTCGGCTCAGGTCCAATCGATTCGGATCGGGGAACACCGCGGGGTCGCGGTTGGCCATCGCCCAGGACAGCCACAGGCGATCCCCCTCCTTGAACCGCGTGCCCGCGAGTTCGAGGTCGGCGGCGATCGTGCGACCATCGCCGGGCGCGGGCGTGAAGTAACGCAGGAATTCCTCGGTCGCCGAGTCGAGCAGCGTTGCTAAATCCCGCTTGAGCAGTTCGCGCTGCTCGGAATTCTCGCCCAGCCATTCGAGGGCATGCGCGGTCAGCGCCGTCGTCGTGTCGAAACCCCCGCCGATGATCAAGCCGAGCATTCCGAGCAGTTCGGCGTCGGGGGCGGGTTCGCCGTCGATCTTCAGTCTGGCCAATGCGTCCACTATGCCCGGGCGCGGGTTCTCGCGGATCTCGAGAAGGTGGTTGAACAGGTCCGCCCCCATCGCCATCGTCTGCTCCAAAACCCTTGGGGCGTCCGGGGAATCGGCGGGGGTGTACACGTTGGCGTGGGCCGGCTCGCAGTAGAGCTGCCATTTCTTCAGCGGAACGCCCATCATTGCCAGAGTCAGGACGGCGGGCACGACATTCGCGAGATCGTCGACGAAGTCGATCCGTCCGACTTCGATCTTCTCGTCGATGCTCGCCCGCACGATCTCGTCGACAAATGGTTTCCAGCGCTTGACGGCCGCCGGCGACAGGTAGGGGTTGAGGATGCCGCGGTAGGCGGAGTGCAGGGGCTCGTCCATTTCGAGCATGCCGCCACGGACGCCGGTGCCCTGCGGCAGCGTGGGGATTGTGATGCCCTTGTAGCCGGTGCCTTCGCCGGTCACGTCGTGGTCGTTGGACACGTGCGGGCATCGAGCGAGCTCGAAGACTGCCCGGTTGCCCGCGGCCACCCAATGCCCGCCGTAGGTTTCGGTCCACGCCACCGGGCACCTGGCGTGCATGTCCTCGGTGATTGCGGTGAACCGCTCGCGGTACTCCGGGGTGTGGCGATCGAAGTGGTAACGGTTGGTGTTGCCGGCGTCTCCGGTCAGGGTGTCTTCCGTGCTCACGGTGGCGTCTCCTGCGGACGAGTGGCTGGATATAGAAGCAGTATGCGGCGCGACGGTCGATCTATACAGGCATCCGGCTCGAGTTTCGCTTCAGCCCTCGTTGGCCTACAACAGGCTTCGCCGATCCGGTGGGGTGGTGAAGGTGGTTATTGCCGCTTCGCTCCGCCAACGCCTTCGGGGCAAGGTTCTTCGCCCGCGGGCCCGAACACGGATCCCAGTCTTTTCAGCCGACGTTCGAACACACGCTGCAGGGGCGTCGCGACGAAGGTGGTGATGATCGTCATGAGCGCCAGGATGGTGTAGGTCTTGCCGGTGACCAGTCCCGCGTCGAGTCCGATGTTGATCAAAATCAGCTCCATCAGGCCGCGGGCGTTCGCGAGAGCCCCCATCGCGCCGGCTTCGTTCCAACTCATGCCCTGCCAACGCGCTGTCAGTCCGATGGCGGCGAACTTCGCGGCGAACGACACGACCAAGACGACGATCGCCATCAGGAGCGTGGATCCGTCGAAGATCAGGCTGAGCTGAGTGTTGAGCCCCGAGTAGATGAAGAAGGCCGGAATCAACAGGTATGCGACCAGCGGTTCGAACCGGTCTCGGATTGCATCGAGCAAGGCACCGCGCGGCATCACCGCACCGGCCACGAAAGCGCCGAAGACGGAATAGATTCCGACCAGATCGGTGAACCAGCTCGCAGTCAGCACGACGAGAAGGACGATGGACAGATGCGCGATAGACAACCCGCCCGTGCGCTCGACCGCGGTACGCCGCGGTGTCCAGGTCTCCAATCTGGCAAGTAGCGGCCGGCCGACGAACACCATGAACAGCAAGTACGCCAACCCGCCTCCGATCGCCAGAACCGCTCCGGACAGGGTTCCCTTGGAAGTCGCGACCAGCGTCGCCAACAGAATCCACGAGCAGGCGTCGTCAACAGCGGCGCACGACAGCGACATTGTCCCCAATCGGGTGTTGAGCAATCCGGAGTCGTAAACAATCCACGCCAGCATCGGGAATGCCGTGATGGCCATCGCGGAGGCGACGAACAGGCCGCCTTGCCAATGCGCCACCTTGGCTGTGAAGTAGCCGCCAAAGCTGACCATCAGCCAACCCGTGACGCCGCCGAGCACCAACGGAACACCGATACCGGCGGCCGCGGTGGCTCCCGCTTGCCTGAAATGTGCGCTCAAAATTTCCAGCTTCAAAGACGCGCCCACGAGGAACATATAGAGCACCAGCCCGAGCTGGCCGACGACGTAGATGGCCGTGAGGTTTGGGTGGGTGAAGGTTTCCGCGCCGATGGTCAGCTTGGTGGGGAACAACCATCGCTGCCCCGCCGGCCATATCCAGCCCAAAACCGAAGGGCCGAGCACGAATCCAGCCACCATGATCGCCACCACCTGCACCTGACCCAAGCGGCGGAAGAGCGGCCACAACAGACGGTAGGTAAGCAGTATGAATGCGATCTGGAGGAAGAAGTGAGACGTGATAGCGAGTAGGGAAGGCATGGTTGCTTCCTATCGGCAGTAGTGCAGCATGTGAGAAACCCGTTATTTTGTGTCCGACCAACGAAAAACGGTGAGACAGGCGATCAGTCCGCCGACACTCCATACCGTCAGCATCAGAAACGTCATCCCGTGTTCCCAGCTGCCGGCCGGCTCGAATGCGGCCATGTCCGGTGGCAGCAGCACCGAGCGGAATCCTTGAGCCATCCACTTGACCGGGAACACCGAACCGAGGGTCAACATCCATGCCGGCAAAGCCATCAGCGGAACGTATGTGCCCGAGACGAATTGCAGAGCTACCGCCGGCCCGTTCGTGATCACGGCGGCCGATACCGCGTTGCTCGCCAGATTGCTGACGAAGATGCCCAGTAACGAGCAGCTGACGATGCCCAGGATGAACACCCAGATCAGCGTGAACCATCCGAAACCAGTTGTCGGTAGATGCAATTTGAAGACCAGCACGCCTACCGACAGGAGTACAGCCGCCTCGGCCAGGCTGGCGACGGCAACCAGAGAAACTTTTCCGATGAAGTACGACGTCGCGGTCGCCGGGGTACCCCGGAGCCTTCTGAGCGCACCGCTTTCACGGTCGGCAGCGATGCTGATACCAAGGTTGATGAACGAAGTCGAGAGGATCCCGTACGCGAGAATGCTCGCGGCGATCACAGCGCCCGTGCTGGTATCGCTATGCGGCAGTTTCATCGAGAAGATCGAGCCTAGGAGGATACCGATCGCGGCCGGCATCGAGAATGTCAAAACCAGTTGCTCCGGCCGGCGGTAGAACATCTTCAACTCGGGCACGATTCGGGATGCCCCGATGCGCAGCGGCGACGGGAGCGGCGACTTTACTGCCGAGAGGCCCTGTTTCGGGGACGCGGCGCTTTCGACGCGGTCGATGGCCATCACACCAGTCCGACCAACTGAAGATAAGCGTCTTCGAGCGTCGGACGAGAGACCGTGAGCTGAGCCAACTCCGCTCCCTCCTTCGAGCGCCGCCTGATCAAATCGGTGGGGTGATCCGTCTCCTCCACGTGGACCCGGTCTCCCTCCACCCACCGGACCGTCGCGGCGGATTTCACGTGTTCGGTCAGTCTGTCCGGCGAGTCGAGAGCCACCACCCTGCCGCCGGCGAGGACCGCCACGCGGTCCGCCAGGGCGGCAGCCTCGTCGAGATAGTGGGTGGTCAACAGGATGGTTGTGCCATCGCTGGCCAATAACCTGATCAGGTCCCAGAATCGGCGTCTCGCGTCTGGATCGAAACCCGTCGTCGGCTCGTCCAAGAAGAGCAGTTCGGGCAAGCCGATGATGCCGAGAGCAACGTCGAGCCTGCGCCGCTGCCCACCGGAAAGATTTTTCACTCTGGAGCCGGAAACAGCAGCGAGTCCCACGAGTTCAAGCGTTTCCTCCGGAACACGCGCCTTCTCATAGCATTTGGTGAACATTCGCACGGTCTCGGACACCGTCAGCATGCCGGAGTCGCTGACTTCTTGTAGCACTACGCCGACTTTGGCGCGCCAACTACGCCCCGCGGTTCCGGGGTCTTCACCCAGAACTCGCACGTGCCCACTATCGCGGTGTCGGTGCCCCTCAAGGATTTCGATGGTCGTCGACTTACCCGCACCGTTCGGCCCGAGGATCGCGAAAATCTCGCCATGGCCGACATCGAGATTCAGATCACGCACCGCCTGCAACTGTCCGTAGGCTTTCGACAGGCCCCGAACATGCACCGCGAATGTGCGGTCGGCCATTGTCATAACCGAACCGACGCCGGTGGTGCCGGGTTCACGGCTGTGCTCCTTCTGCCCCATCCTCGGAGGGACGTCCCTGGAGATCGGCCAACATTTGCCGGAGGTCTGAATCAGATAACTGCCCGATTAGCTGATCCACGTCTTCGAACGTGGGGGCTGCCGATCGCTGATCATCGGGCGGGTTGCCCTCGCCTGGTTGGAGCTCGACGAGTATGCGATCGGCCAGTGAGTTGACGCTAACCCCCCTGAGCAGTTCCAGCACCGGTAGATCGATCGCGAAGGTCGCGCTGATCCGTGTCCTGAAATCCATTGCCATCATTGAGTCCAACCCGAGATCGTCGAGTGCGTCGTCTGGTGCGATTTCGGTAACGCCGACCTCGAACACCGCGGACACGATTTGCCGCACGAGGCGTCTGACCATGTCGAGCCGCTCTGCTTCTGGGCATTCCGAGAGAGCGTCGAGCAGGGACGATTCGGAATCGGTGTCATCGGGTGAAGCCTGATCTGTTCCCAGTTCAGAGAACATCGACGGCAGTTGTCCGACAAGCCCGACACGGCGGGCCCGCGTCCAGTCGACGCTGATGGCGATGACGTTCGGCGCTTTTTGGTTGATTAGTCGATCGAGGATCTGCGTGCCGGCCGCGGGCGTGATCAGCTCGATTCCTCGCTCAGCGTAAACCCTTTCGAGGTTGAGCTCTTCCACCATGCCGACTGACCAGGGGCCCCACCCGATAGTGAGCGCCGGCAATCCTTCGGACTGTCGGTAGTGCGCAAAGGCATCGAGGAATGCGTTGGCGGCGGCGTAGTTGCCCTGCCCCGGCGATGCGATAACCGACCCTGCGGATCCGAACATCACGAAGAATTCCAGCTCGTGTTTTTTGAAAGCGTTGTGCAGCACCCGAGTACCGGTGACTTTGGGCCCCATCACGGTGGCGAAATGCGCTTCGGTCATATTCACGAGGAGTCGATCGTCGACAGACCCTGCGGCATGGACGATTCCACGAACCGGATGACCTCCGTCTCGGATGTGCTGACTCAACCAAGATTCGACTTGATCGCGGTCGGTTATGTCGACACTGGCCGTCGTGACCCGAGCACCGAGGCTTTCGATGTGTCGGATCGCGTTGACCGTTGAGTAATGCCGATGGTCGCGGGGCAGGGACGGCCAATGAATCCTTTGCGGTATTTCGCTGCGGCCCAGCAACGTGATATGCCGCGCTCCCCGCTGGGCGAGGTATGTGGCTACGGTACGACCGAGGGCACCTGCTCCGCCGGTGACAACGTAGGTGGCGTCGGGGGTGAGCTTGGTTGGGAAGGGCCTCGTCAGGCTGCTGATCGGGCGAAAGCGCGGAACGAGCGTCGCACCGCCGCGGATGGCGAGCTGGTCCTCGGTCTCATCGACGAGAAGATGCTCGCAGATTCGGGCAACTGTCTCGGGGCGGTCGCCGTCGTCGATGTCGATAAGTCCGCCCCAGTTTTTGACCAGTTCCTGATGACCCATCACACGACCGAGTCCCCAGATGGCCGCTTGTTCGACGGCAAGCGGTTCGGTTCGAAGTACCGGTTGCGCGTTAGCGGTGACCAGGTAGAGGCGTGGCTGAACGGTGTCGTTGTCCGCGAGGGCCTTGGCCAAGTGGAGGATGGTGAAAAGGCCTAGGCGTTCGTTCGTTTCAGCGACACCCTCGTCCGGAGACCGGCTGTCTTGGCCGACATGCTCGATGACGCCGAGGCGAGGTGATTCACCGTCTGGAAGCGGGCTGATGTCTAACGGCCAGCAGTCGATGATGCCGGAGAGGTCGCCGTGCCTGTCGAAGTGCGTGTGAAGCAGTTGTTGCAGCTGCTCGGGGCGCTGCGGATCAAGGGCGTACCCGCCGTCAAGTTCTGTCAGCGCATCGACGGGTCGATGCTCGACCGTTCGGACGCGCTGGCCGCTTCGGCGCATCTCCTCCGCGAGCGCTGTTCCGGTACCGGCGGAATCGATGAAAATGAGCCACGACGTGCCGTCGGTCGCGACCGCGTCCTCGTGTTGATCTCGCTGGATGCCGGCATGCGCGACCCACTGAATTTCATAGAGCCCCTTGTCGACTCGCTCGGGCGAGATGCGAGATGACGCACTGAGGGATTGCACGACGAAGCCGTTGATGACAGCGAGCGGCTGTCGGTCTTCGTTCGCGATCGTGATGTCGCTGTGAATCTCGTCTTCGTCGGCCGATACGACACGCACGTGGACGGTCATGTTTTGCGCGGGCGGACGATATATGGCGCATTGGCGGATTCGGACGGGAAGGTAAGGGCTTTCATGTTGGTCGTTCCCAAACAGAGGTGCGCCGAGCAGTGTTTGGAAGGCGCCGTCGATAAGAGCGGGATGGAAGCGATACGAGTCGATTTCGTCGTCGAGCTGCGCGGGGATGGTGACGCGGGCGCTCGCCCACCCAGTTCCTGCAGCGACCCCGGTGACAGTCCGGAACGCATCACCGTAATTCAATCCGGCGGCTCGGGTACGGGCATAGAACTCGTCACCGTCGATCGTGGTGACCTGTTCCGTGCCACAGCGGGTCTCGGCGCGGTCAGGCGACGTAGGCAGTGTGCTGAGTTCGGCGGTTGCCGTTATCGTCCACTTCAGGTCCCCACCGGCTGTTGCTGTGAATGCGGCGAATTCGAGCGCGCCGGTGTCCTGGTTGAGGGTCGTCCTGAGAATGGGGTCGCAGGTGTCGTCGAGGATGAGGGCGCGTCGCAGCGTCAAGTTGTCTACTCTGTGGTCTGCTGACCCGTACGCTTCTTTTCCAGCGGCCAGGGCTATCTCGATAAATACCGCCCCGGGCACCAGAACACTTCCCTGGACCTGGTGATCCGCGAGGAAAGGCACGGCCGCCGTGCTCAACTCGACTTCCCAGGTGGGGTGCACCGCACTCACCGATTGCCCGAGAAGCGGATGCACCGGATGGTAGTGCAGGTCCTCCGCAGCTTCCTGGGTCTCGTTCCAGTACCGCTTCGATTGCCACGGGTACAACGGAAGGCTCAGCAGCCGCGCCGCCTGTCGTGGATACAGAGCGTCCCACCCCACCGGGTGACCATTGCAGTGCAGCGCCGCAACGCAGTTCATCAGCGTCCGACTATCGTCATCGCCGCGGCGCTGGGCCGCCAAGACGACAACGTCCGTCTTCTGGGCTGCCGCGATCTCGACAATCGACGTCGCCAGCACCGGATGCGGTCCCAGCTCGACGAAGTGGGTGTACCCGTCATCGAGCATCCTGCTGATCGCGGGTTCGAAAAGAACTGTGGCGCGGGTGTTTTGCCACCAGTAGGAGGCGCCGGCAGCGTATCCATCCAGTCGTTCGCCGGTCACGGTGGAGTACAGCGGGATCGTCGCGGCGTTGGAAGACAGCCCCTCCAGCGCGGCGTGGAGCTCATCTCGCACTGTTTCCATGTAATGGGTGTGATACGGGACTTTGACGGTGAGGAACCGGTTGAACACCCTGAGTTCGTCCAGTCGGCGGGCAATGTCGTCCAGCGCGTCGCTATCGCCCGCGACCGTGACGGATGACGGGCCGTTGACCGCGGCGAGGGATATTCGCCGGCTGTCCTCGAATGTTCCGTCGTCGATCGATTCTGCGAGCGCTTGGGCGCTGAGCCCAACGGCGAGCATCCGGCCCAATCCACTGGTGCGCTGCTGCAGGCGGCTTCGGTGATAGATCACTTGAATTGCTTGTTCGAAGGTCAGGAGATCGGCCAGATAATGGGCGGCCACCTCGCCGGCGCTGTGCCCAACCACGGCGTCAGGTCTGACGCCGAACTCCTTGAGCTGCTCAGCAAGCGCTATCTGAACGGCGAAGTTGGCGGGTTGGGCTACATTCGTCTCCGCCATCCGAGAGCGGGTTTCGTCAGTTCGAAGTTCATCGATCAACGACCAACCGGTGTAACGGGACAGCTCGCGGTCACTGCGCATGATGCTGTCGGTGAAAGCGGGATAGACGTCAAGCAATCCTCGGCACATCTTCCACCACTGGGGTCCCATCCCGGTACAGACGAATGCCAACTTGGGCGCGGTCGATGGCGTGCGGCCCAGCGAGCCGTGTTCAGCGACCGCCCGAAGTTGGTCCCGCGCCTCGGCGAGGCCGCCCGCGACAATTGCACGACGATGATTCAGGTGCGAGCGCCGACGGCTCAGGGTGTATCCAAGGTCCAGCAGTGTGATGTCGGGGTGAAGGCTCACATGCTCGGCCAATCGCTCGGCTGTCGCTGCCAGGGCCTCTTCGCTGCGCGCCGAAATCGGCAACACGGCCAGCGGCAGCGGCTGAGAGCAATCCGCGTTGTTGCCTCCCGCCCCAACGGGGGGTTCACTCAGCACAACGTGGGCGTTGGTGCCGCCGAAGCCGAACGAGTTGACGCCCGCGACGCGCCGCTTGCTGTCGGGAAACGGCCGACCGACGCGGGGAATGTCAATTCCCGTGCTATCTGCGGTAATCGGATTCCTCAGATGCAGATTAGCCGGAATGTAGCCATGTTTGAGCACCAGTGCTGCTTTGATCAGTCCGGCTATCCCCGCGCCCGCCTCGAGATGGCCGATGTTGGTTTTGACCGATCCGATAAGCAGCGGATCCGAAGCCGGACGGTTGGCGGCGAGGACATTGGCCAGCGCCCGGACCTCGATGGGATCACCGATGGGCGTTCCGGTGCCGTGTGCCTCCACATATCCGACTTCATCGGGCCGAACGCCCGCTCTCCGCAAGGCTGTGGCGATTGCGGCTTCTTGCGCCTGAGCGCTGGGAACGGTGATGCCGTCGGTGCGACCATCTTGTGACACCGCGGTGCCGAGGATCTGGGCGTAGATTTGGTCGCCATCACCGAGGGCCTGCTCCAGCGGTTTGATGACGACGACCGCGCCGCCTTCTCCTCGCGCGTAACCGTCAGCGGATTCGTCGAAAGCCTTGCAGCGCCCGTCCGGGCTGAGAAATCCGCTCTTCGACTCGGCGATAGCGGTGTTGGGTCCGATCATGATGTTGACGCCACCGGCCAACGCCAAATCACATTCGCCGTTCCAGATGCTCAGCGCCGCAAGATGCACCGCGACGAGCGAGCTCGAGCACGCCGTGTCGATCGTCATGCTTGGTCCGCGAAAATCGAAAGCGAACGAGATCCGGTTGGCCAGCATGGTCATCATCATCCCGGTGGCGGAATGGCTCTTGAAGCGATAGCGGCTGACCCGCCCCTGATTCTGCAGAAGTTGGTAGTCGAGGGTGAAGCCTCCGACGAACACACCAACGTCAGTCCCGGCGAGGCTGTCCGCGGGAATCCCGCCGTCTTCCAACGCCTCCCAGGTGGTCCGCAACAAGAGGCGTTGCTGCGGATCGATTAAGTTCGCCTCCCGTGGCGAGATACCGAAGAACTGGGGGTCAAATTGGTCGATCTCGCTGAGGAACCCGCCCCGTCGGGTCGCCATCTTGCCGACTTTGGCGGGATTCGGGTCGTGGTATTTCGCAGCGTTCCATCGTGTCTCAGGGACTGTGCACGTGGCGTCGGTCTCACTGGCCAGCAGACTCCAATAGCTGTGCGGCGTGTAAGCACCGCCCGGAAAGTGACACCCGATTCCCACGATTGCCAAGGGCTCGCGCATTCCCTGTGCGCTACGCATGTTCATCCTTTCGCCTCAAAGCCGTTCACGGGTTCACACCGGATCGCCAGCAGAAGGTCGGCTCGCGGCTTTCGTGGCCGATTACTCTTCGGGTCAACTTGCTTCTAGCGCGGTCGCGGCGCCAAGAATCCACTCTCGGCGAATCGGGTTGGTGATCTGCTCGCGGCGATAGATGGACCGGAGGTCGCGCAGAAGAGGATCCCGCTGCCAGGATTGCACCTGCCGCATGACGTCATCTTGGCCAAAAATGCCGGCTTTCTCAGAGATCACGGTGTCGACCAGCTGGCCCGCAAGCTGATGTAGCAGCCGGGCGTTCGCGTCGAATTGCGCGGAGAACTCGTCGCTTTCTCGCATCATTGCGGTGTGGAGGGTCACCATGAAATTGAAAGGCGAGTACAAATCAATGAATCCCGCTGACGGAGGAGACGTTTCGATGGCGGCCCACTCCCGGAAGAACGCCTGGGTACGGTTACTGAGACTGATGAGGCCCTTCAAGTGCGGCACGACCTGAGGATCGTCCGCGACGCTGACGAATCGACCGTTGCGATAGAGCAGACCTATGAATCCCCAATAGAAAGCGATATCCCAGATCACTTTGGCCGACATCACGGTGGGCGAGCCCATCAGGGTGTACTGATTGCAGTACACAGCAAGCCACATTTCGGTGAGTGATCGGAATAACGAGTCACTGATGCCCGCTCGTGCGACGACGTCTTCACCGTCGAGGTCGCGGGCGATCATGTCGGTGATCAGGCCGTTGCCGATCGCGATGAGATCGAGTCCCGATGAATACAACGGATCTAGAAAGACTCCGGAATCCCCGGTCAGACACCAGCGGTCACGGCCATCGAAGACTTTATCGACGCTGTGGCTGTAGTTCTTCATGACCCTGAAGTCTTTTATCAAGTGTTCGTGCTCCGCCAGGACCGCGGCACACTGTGGCTCGTGCTCGGCAAGCCAAGACCTGGCTTTGGCGAGCGTGTTGAAACGGTCGAAATCGTGGAAGGCGGGGTCGGCGACGATGCCGACACTGGTAGACCCCGACGCGAGCCGAATCAGCCAAACCCAGTAGCCCTGCCCCATCAGATGATTGGTTGAAAGCCCACGATCACCCTCGACGAGTCGCGCTTGCCACGTCGGGTCGTCGCTCCACTCGCCCACGTTCAATTCAGCGCCGACGCGTAGCCACACCGCATTGCAGTTGTGCTCGTTGGGGCGCGTCAGTTTCAGCCGACGCGGCAGCACACGGTTTCGCCCCGACGCGTCGACGACCCAGCGTGCCGTCGTGCGGGTAATCGTGTCACCGCTCTGCACGGAAACGAGGTGTGAGCGGACTCCTGGTCCGCGATCGACCGATACCACTCGCCCGCAGGTGATTTCGACCCCGCCGGACAGGCAACGCCGGTTGAGCTCGTTCTCCAACCTGCCGCGGTCGATTTGGTAAGTCACCTGGGGTATGAAAGAGGAGCTGCCAAGCTCCAGGCGCCGCGCGATGTCGGTGTTTGCGCCGTTCGAGAAAAACATTCGCAATCCCATTTTGCGGAGTTGCGAGCTATGCAAATGGTCGGCCAATCCGAGGCGCTCTCGGAGGTAATGTGCGGAAACCTCGACCGTCGACTCGCCTACCGTGTGGGTGACCTCAGGCACGGGGTGGGCATTCGATGAGATGACGAGGATCCTGGTCAGCGGGCGCGCTGTGAGGATTTCCAACGCCAAGGTGAGGCCGGCGACGCCGCCCCCGATGACGGCGACGTCGTGATCGGCGGCCAGGCTGTCGTCGTCCAACAGGGTCTTGATCCTGGTCGCCAAGGTCTCGCGTGCTTCCGAGCTCAAGTGCGACAGCTGCGCCCGCACGTCCACCTCTCGCAACTCCCAATCTATTCACTTACTTAATATTTAAGAAGGTTACACGAAATGATGGACCTTGCAAGCGAACGAGCAGATGGCTTTGATGCCGAGGGTCGCTGAGGAACTGCTCCACGGAATGTGATGGGGCAGAAGCGATATCGATGCGAAAGCGGAAGACTTCGCCAGACGGCGTCGCTGTTTTCTGGCTACCCTGGCCTCAATGGCCAGGAAAACGTTTATTTAGCTACTTTGTCTAATAGCAGAGCTTCGGCGATGGCCGCGCGTTCGAGCACGCTCAGATGCAGGCTCTCGTTGATGCTGTGGGCTTGCGTGGCGGGATCTTCCACGCCGGTCACGAGGATCTTCGCCTGCGGGAATGCCTCGGCGAACTCGGCGATGAACGGGATCGATCCGCCCATGCCCATGTCGATCGGATCGGTCCCCCACCCTTGCCGGAACGCGGCCCGCGCCGCGTCGTAGACGCTGCCGGTTGCGTCGATGGCGTAGGGCTCGCCGACGTCGCCGCGGGTGACGCTGACGTGTGCGCCCCACGGCGCGTGCTGTTGCAGGTGGGCGGCCAACGCATCCAGGTGCGCCGCGGCGTCCCCGCCCGGCGCGACGCGCATGCTGATCTTGGCCCGGGCCCGTGGGATGAGGGTGTTCGAGGCTTTCTCGATGGGTGTGGTGTCGATACCGATCACGGTGATCGCGGGTTTGGCCCACAGTCGCTGCGGTGCCGAACCCGATCCGATCTCGGACACCCCATCCAGCAGGCCGGAGTCCGAACGCACCCGCTCGGGTGGGTAATCCACTGGGGCGGCGGTACTTTCGTGCAGTCCGGCGACGGCCACGTTGCCGTCGTCGTCGTGCAGGCTGGCCAACATTCGCACCAGCACGCTCAGCGCGTCGGGCACCACGCCGCCCCAAATGCCGGAGTGCAGGCCGTGATCGAGCGTGGCGACTTCGACGACGCAGTCGACCATGCCCCGTAGCGTCACCGTCAGCGCCGGGACTTCGGTGCTCCAGTTGTCCGAGTCGGCGATGACGATCACGTCGGCGGCAAGCGCGTCGCGGTGGGCGGCCAGCAGCCGGCCCAGCGATGGCGACCCGGATTCCTCCTCGCCCTCGACAAAGACCGTGACGCCCACCGGCGGTTGACCGTCGTGCGCCCGAAATGCCGCCAAATGCGTTGCGATGCCGGCTTTGTCGTCGGCGGTTCCGCGGCCGTAGAGCCGGCCGTCGCGCTCGGTGGGCTCGAAAGGCGGCGACACCCATTGGCTGCGGTCGCCCTCGGGCTGCACGTCGTGGTGGGCGTACAGCAGCACCGTCGGCGCGCCGGCAGGCGCGGGGTGGTGAGCGATGACCGCCGGCGCTCCCCCTTCGCTGACGATGCGTACATCGCCGAAACCGGCCTGCGACAACAGATCCGCGACGGCCTGCGCGCTGCGGTGTACCTCGTCGCGGCGGCCGGGGTCCGCCCACACCGATTCGATGCGCACCAGGTCTTCCAGATCGCGGCGCACCGACGGCAGCAGCTCGCGGACGCGCTCAACCAGATCGCTCATGGGATCGAGGCTAGTCGGCCCGCGCCGAGCTGGGGGCACCTCCCGCTCGCGGGCGTCACGCTGGCGTGACCCTCGACGCCAGCGCTAG
The DNA here is from genome assembly GCF_059813315.1 of Mycobacterium sp. NGS11. Taxonomy (NCBI): domain Bacteria; kingdom Bacillati; phylum Actinomycetota; class Actinomycetes; order Mycobacteriales; family Mycobacteriaceae; genus Mycobacterium; species Mycobacterium sp. NGS11. Next base: position 33,651 of record NZ_JCALEJ010000026.1, on the reverse strand, counting down.
TCGGCCGCCGTCTCCAAAATGGCCACCGCGGCGGCCGTATCCGCTTCGTGCGTCAGCGACACGTGAATGATCACGTCGGCCAGGTGCTTGGCGATGTCGCCGCTCAATCGAACCCGCGGGCGGCCCCACATGTCGGTGACGACCTCGATGTCGCGGTGGATGTCCTCCGGCAGCACCGGACGCTGGGCGAACCGCGACCCCGACCATGCCTTGATCACGGCCTCCTTCGCGGCCCAGCGGGCCGCCAGGTGACGCGCCGCCGACGAACTCTTGTCCGAGGCGTCGCGGCGCTCCCCCGGGGTGAACGTCTCGGAGAAGACGGTTCCCGGTTGATCGACCTGCTCGGCGAAATCAGGAATGGAGACGAGATCGATCCCCACACCGACAATTCCCATGGGTCGCCAGGCTAACGGATCGCCGACGTCATCCGGCGGAGACCCGGTAGGCCTCGCCGTCACCCAGGCGCGAGGCCGGGTTCAGCAGCATCGCGGCCTCCTGACGCTTCTCCGGCGCTTCGTTGTCGAAGCGCCGGTTCGGCGGCCGCTCATACATCGGCGCTCCACCGGCGATCGCCGACGCGAGCCGACGCTGACCGGCCAGCACGCGTGCGCCCGCGCGGCGCTGGTAGTCCGCACGCTGCTCCGGGTCGAGCGCGGCGACGAACGCCTGCGGGTGCACCAGCGCGACCAGCCCCGAAACATGGCCGAACCCAAGGCTGGTCACCAACCCCGCCTTGAGCGGGAACCTGTCCCCGAGCCGCAGCGTTTCGCGCACCCAGACGAAGTGGGCCGAGCCGGCCAGTTCGTCGTCGACGCAATCCAGGCTCCGGTTGGGCGGGATCACCCCGTCGCGCAGCATCTGGCAAAGGCCCATCATCTGGAAGACCGCCGCGCCGCCCTTCGCGTGCCCGGTGAGGCTCTTCTGCGACACCACGAACAACGGAGCGCCCTCGGAACGGCCCAGCGAGTCGGCGAGCCGCTCGTGCAGTTCGGTCTCGTTGGGATCGTTGGCCAGGGTCGACGTGTCGTGCTTGGACACCACCGCGACGTCGTCGGCTCCCACCCCGAGCTTGGCCAGCGACCGCGCCAGCATCGAATCCTTGCCGCCGCGACCGGCACCCAGCGCGCCCAGCCCCGGCGCCGGGATCGAGGTGTGCACGCCGTCGGCGAACGACTGCGCGTAGGCCACCACGGCCAGTACCGGCAGACCCATCTTGAGCGCCAGGTCGCCGCGCGCCAGCAGGATCGTGCCGCCGCCCTGCGCCTCGAGGAATCCCAGCCGGCGTCGATCGTTGGGCCGCGAGAACTTCGAGTCGTGGATGCCCCGGCCCCGCATCATGGAAGTGTCGGCGGTGGCCGCCATGTCACCGAAGCCGATGATGGCTTCCAGCGTCAGGTCGTCGAATCCGCCGGCGACCACGAGCTCCGCCTTGCCGAGACGGATCTTGTCGACGCCCTCCTCGACCGACACCGCCGCGGTCGCGCACGCGCCCACCGGGTGGATCATCGCGCCGTAGCTGCCGACGTAACTCTGAATGACATGCGCGGCAACGACGTTCGGCAGAACTTCCTGCAGGATGTCGTTCGGCTTGCTCCGGCCCAGCAGGTTGCCGTGGTACATCGTCTGCATCGACGTCATCCCGCCCATGCCGGTGCCCTGCGTGCTGGCCACCAGGCCCGGGTGCACCCACCGCATCAACTCGGCCGGGGTGAATCCCGACGACAGGAACGCGTCGACGGTCGCGACGATGTTCCACAGCGCCACCCGGTCGGTCGAGCTGGCCATGTCCTGACTGATGCCGAACACGGTCGGGTCGAACCCGGTGGGAATCTGCGCACCAACGGTCCGCGACAGCTTGGTCTTCCGCGGCACCCGGATCTCGGTGCCGGCCTTGCGGATGACCTGCCAGTCGCTGGAGTCGGGCACCGGCCGGATGACCGTGTGTTCCGGGTCGAACTCGACGAAGGCGCGCGCGTCGGTCTCCGAGGACACCACGAACGCGAAGTCCTTGTCCAGGAACACCGACACCAGCAGCGGCGCGGCGTGGTCGGGGTCGATCGCGCCGTCGTCGACGAATTCGCGGATGCCGCAACGCTCGACGACGGCGTCGTGGTAGCGCTCCACCAGCTCGGACTCATCGAAAAGGTCACCGGATTGCGTGTCGTACCAACCGGGTTGGGGGTCGTCCTCCCAGCGGATAAGGCCGGTGGTCCAGGCCAACTCCAGGACGCCCGCCGCCGACAGTTCGTTGTCGACCTCCATCTCGAAGCGGGTCCGCGACGAGCCGTAGGGGCCCAGTTCCGCGCCACCGACGATGACCACCAGATCGGCCGGGTCGACGTCGAGGTCCGCCCATTCCGGCGGCGGCGCCGGGGCGAAGCCGCGCGGCGGGGACGGCAGCGCGGCAATGGTGCCCTCGGCCCCGGAGGCTTCGGCCTCGTCGTCCGATGCCGAGGTGGCTTGCTCGCGGGCCTTGGCGGCCAGCTCGGCCATGTCGAGGTTGGCCTCGCCCAGCCCGCCGGTCAGGTCGGCCTTGATCGGCGCGGCGGCCGCGGCGACCTTGGACTCGATGTCGCAGAGCGACAGCAACATTGCGGCCATCTCGTCGGTCGAGTATGTCGTGACACCGGCCTCCTCGACCGCGTCGACGATGGCATCGTTGTGGCCCATCAGCCCGGTGCCACGAGTCCAGCCGATCAGCGCGTGCGCGAGGCTGACCCGGGCCGCCCACGAGGACTCGGCGTGCCAACGGCTCACCAGGGCGTCCAGCGCCGACTTGGCTTCGCCGTAAGCGCCGTCGCCGCCGAACATTCCGCGGTTCGGTGAACCCGGCAGCACCACGTGCAGCCGCGACGCGATGTCGCGCTCGGCGCCGATCTTCGACAGCCCGCCGATCAACCGCTGCACCGCCCACAGCAGCACCTTCATCTCCATCTCGGAGCGAGAGCCGGCCTCGGACAGGTCGCCCGCGACCCGCGGTGCGGCGAACGGGAACAACAGCGTGGGGGTCTGCGCGTCCTTGATGTGAATCGACTGCGGCCCAAGGCTTTCGGTCTGCTCGGTGCCCACCCACTCGACCAGCGCGTCGATGTCGGAGTAGGACGCCATGTTGGCCGCGACCACCCACAGGGCCGCGCCGAACCGGGCGTGCTCGCGGTAGAGGCCGCGGTAGAAAGCCAACCGCTCGTCGTCGAGCTTGGACGTGGTGGCGATGACGGTGGCACCGCCGTCGAGCAGTCGCCCGATCACCGACGCGGCAATCGAGCCCTTGGATGCGCCGGTCACCACGGCGACTTCGCTGCTGTACGGGCCCGGGTCCGGGTTCTCGGCGCCGGCCGCGATGCGGCCGTACAACGACGCGTGGATCTGACGGCCGGCCGACAGGGCCTTGCCCTGCCACCAGGTGGCCTGCGTGGCCACGACATGGCCTGCGCCCTCGAACCTTTCGGACAGATCGACCCACCGGGCGTCGATGTCGCCCTCGTCGCTCAGCCAGAGCTTGACCAGGTCTTCGCGCGCGCTGGCCCATCGGTCGTCGAACAGTACGGCCTTCTTCGGCTCGAACACCGGCGCCACCAGGCGTGGCCAGTCGGCGCCGAGTTCGGCGGTGACCAGGTCGATGAGCTCGGCGTCGGTGGCCGCCGGCGAAGCGGTGACCGGGTCGTCGAGGCCCAGCTGGTTGAGCACCAGGCGGGCCGCCGAGGCCAGCACACCGTCGCGGCCGGTGATCTGGTCGGTGAATTCGCCCAGCGCGGTGGCGTCGATGGTCGCTCCGCCACCGCCGCCCGAAGACGGCAGCGCAACCGCGATGCCACGACGCGCGGCGACGGAAGCCACCGCGGCATCGATCGCCTTGTCGACGGACGCGGCGTCGGCCAGCGCACCTTCGTGCAGGTGACCCATGGCGCCACCCCGGACGCTGGTCCCCTCGCGGGTCCCCAGTGCGACCTCGACCGTGACGTGCTTCGCCCAACCCTCGCCCAGTTCCCAGGTCTTCTTGACCCGCTCGGCGATGGCCCCGGGGCGCTTGCCCGAGGGCCCCAGCACCGTGCGCAGCTGGTCGTTGATCGCGTCGGAAAGCACTGGGCCGTAAGGCTTGTAGGTGCGGGCCAGCTTGGTCACCTGCGCGCGCAACCCGGCCAGGTCGGCTTCGGCCGCGCCGTCGATGGCGCCCAGGTTCAGCTCCGAACCCAGGTCCACCAGCAGCTGGTTGCGCCGCGACGACGCGCCGTCGGTGATGGATTCGATGGAGTCCAGCTCCTCGATCTGATCGATGCGCATCTTCGCCGACAGCGCGATCAGCGCGAGTGTGGCGTCGGCGGCATCGAATCCGATGTCGTCCGGTCGGGCCGCGCCCGACCGCGCGGTCGGCGCGGCGGCGGGGGCCGGTGTGGCCGCGGCCCCTTCCGGCGCTGACGCACTCTCGGCGGGCACCTCCGGCTCGTCCTCGGGCTCCGGCTCGGGGTCGGTGTCGGTGGCGAACAGCACCGCCGCGTCGCGCTCGGCGTTGAGCACTTCGACTGTGCTGTGGGCATATTCGGGCAGCTTGAGGGTATTGGTGGCCAGGCCCGCGACGGTCGGTGCGGACTTCACACCGATCTCGACGAACCGCTCCACGCCGCGACCGCCGGCGGCCTCTTCGGTGAACAGCAGGTCCTGGGTTTCGATCCAGCGCACCGGGCTGGCGAATTGCCATGCCAGCAGCTCGATGAGGACGATGCGGGCCATCTCGATCCGGCGCTCGGCGAGCCAGGTGTCGTAGTCGGCGAGGATCGGGTCGAGCGGCTCGGCCGGCACCAGGTCGCGGATCTCCTGGATGAAGTCGCGGTCCAGGGTGAACGGACGCGGCACCAGGTTGGGGATGTAGCGCCCGATGATGACGTCGGGATCCTTGTCGCGCGGCATGACTCGGTCGAGCGATCGCCGGAACTCCGCCACACCGACCCGCAACACCCGCGAGTGGAACGGCACGTCGATACCGGGCACCAAAATGAACGAGCGCTTGCCGCCGGTGATCTTGCGGCGCCGCTCCACCTCGGCCTCGAGCTCCTCCAGGCCGCGCACGGTGCCCGCGATCGCATACTGCGACCCGCGCAGGTTGAAGTTGACGATCTCAAGGAACTCACCGGTATTCGCCGCAATATCGGCGACGAATTCCGGAACCTCGTCGTCGGGCAGATCGATCTGCGACGGCCGAATGGCCGCCAAGCGATAGTTGGACCGGCCCAGCTCGTCGCGCGGCACGATGTCGTGCATCTTCGATCCGCGGTGAAACACCGTCTCCAGCAAGGCTTCCAGCTCGTAGATGCCGGTCACGCAGGCCAGCGCGGTGTACTCGCCGACGGAGTGACCGCAGGCGATCGCGTCTTCGACGAAGGCGCCTTGCTCGCGCATCTCGGCGACCTGCGCGGCGGCCACCGTGGCCATCGCGACCTGGGTGAACTGCGTCAGGTACAGCACGCCTTCGGGGTGGTTGTAGTGCACACCACTGGCGATGATGCTGGTCGGGTTGTCGCGCACCACATGCAGAACCGAGAAGCCCAGCGTGTCGCGGGTGAACTTGTCGGCTTTGTCCCACACCTTGCGGGCGGCCTTGGACCGGGCCCGGACGTCCATGCCCATGCCCTTGTGCTGAATACCCTGCCCGGGGAACGCATAGACCGTGCGCGGGGCCGCCAGGCGTGCCGTCGCCGACATCACCAGATCCGATCCGATCTTGGCGGCGACCTCCAAAACCTCTGCGCCCTGGTCGATTCCGACCCGCTCGACGCGGAACGCGACCTCGTCGCCGGGACGCACCATGCCCAGGAACCGGGCGGTCCAGCCGATCAGCCGCGCCGGCGGGCGCGCCTGACCATCGGTGGCGGTCACCGCGTGCTGGGCGGCGGCCGACAGCCACATGCCGTGCACGATGGGCGAATCCAGGCCGGCCAGCAGCGCCGCGGCCCGGTCGGTGTGGATGGGGTTGTGGTCACCGGAGACCACCGCGAACGGCCGCATGTCGACCGGGGCGGTGATGGCGACGTCGCGGCGGCGCCGACGCGGAGTGTCGGTCGCGTTTTGCGAGACCGCACCACCGGCGCGCGTCGGGTCCGTCAGTTCGGCGGCGCCGGTGCGTCCTAGGATCGCGAAACGCTCCTGGAGGGTGGCGATCACCTGACCGTCGGTGTCGGCGATGGTGACCGAGACGGGGACGACGCGCCCCATGTCCGTGTCGAGGGCCACCGAAGCCGTTGCGCTGATTGTCAATCGGGCCTGGGCCTTCGGCAGGTTGCCGGTCATGTGGGCGGCATGGTCGAGATGCACCAGGCTCAACAGGCCCTCGACGACCGGCACACCGGCTTCGGTGACGGCCGAGCCGATCGCCGAGAAGACGGCGGGCCAGCACGGTCCGACGAGTGCGTCGGGGACGGTGGTGAGGCTGGGCGCCAACGGTTCTCCGAAAGTGGCCGTGACACCCGTGTGGTCGGCGACGCGCTCGGGGTCCCAGTCGACCGTGACGGTTGCGGTTCCGTCGGTGACGGCGGGCACGAACTCCGGCCCGTCGACGCCTGCTGCGATGGCCAGCACCGCCCGCATGGCCGTGGCGGCATCATCGGTCGAGACCACCGGGGTGGCGCCGTCAACAGTGTTGGACGGCAACGTGAACGGGATGTCGATCCACGTGCCCGATACGGGAACGCTGAGCACGACTCGGTCGTCGTCGACCTGAAGCTGCGCCCCGGTGGACGAATGCGTGGCGCGGCGGCTCTCGGGCCCGTCATGCACCAGCCAGTCGGAGGGATCGGCGATCCGATGGACCGGGTTGGTCGCGGTGCGGCCCGCCCATTGGACGTCGGGGGCGTCCAGCACGACGGCCAGCGGCCCGGTGACGTCGGCGCGGCCGGTCCGGCGGGAGGTGACCGCGGTGGGCTCCACCCCGGCGGCGAGCGCCTCCTCGATGGCCGCCTGCTCGAAGCGGTCCAGCAGTTCACCGACGGGCTCGTCCATCCGGGTGATGCCGGCCACGGCGGCGGTACCCGGAATGATGCACACCTGATCGGCGTCGTAGCGCGCGTCGTGCGCCTGCCACAGCGAATCGCTGCGCCACCAGCGACGCACATCCTTGTCGATCACCGGCACGAAGTTGACCGGCTTGCCCAGCAGCTTGCACAGCGAGACGAAGAACGGGACATCGGCCGGGTGCAGCTGCACACGTTCGGCGTCGGGGTAGTGCGCCAGCAGGGTGGCGATGGCCTCGGAAGGATTTTCCAGCAGCCGCACGCCGTCGTCGGTGGACCCGTCGAACAGCGTCTCGATGGGACCGAAATCCTGTGTGTGCAAACGCGCCTCGGCCCGCTGCAGCATCTGCTCGAAACGGTCGCGCCAGGTGTCGGCCAGCCACGGGCTGCCCGGCGACGCGGTGTCTGCGGTGGAATCGCCGTCGCCGATGGACAATTCGACGTAGCGCTGCAGCCACTGTAGGTAGGTCATCTCACCGGCATCGCCGAAGTACGGCTTGGCGGTGTTGGCCATCGCCGCGATGATCTCGTCGCGGCGCTCCGCGACCGCGTCCGCGTCACCGGCGACCTCGTCGAGAAGCCGGCCGCACCGCGACGCGCTGTTGTCGATCTCGTGAATGTCCGCACCGAGCTGGCTACGGCTGGAAGCCATTCCGCCGGAGGCCTTTCCGGCGCCGATCCACTCATCGGTGCCCTGCGTCTCGACCAGCATCCGCTTGACCGACGGCGACGTGGTGGCCTCCTTGGTCGCCATCGCCGCGGTGCCGACCAGGATGCCGTCGATCGGCATCAGCGGGAAGCCGTACGCCTGCGCCCAGCGCCCAGACAGGTATTCGGCCGCCCGCTCCGGCGTGCCGATGCCACCGCCGACGCAGACGGTGATGTTGGAGCGCGACCGCAACTCGGAGTACGTCGCCAGCAGCAGGTCGTCGAGGTCTTCCCAGGAGTGGTGGCCACCGGCGCGTCCACCCTCGATGTGCGCGATCACCGGCTTGGTGGACACCTCGGTCGCGATGCGGATGACGGAGCGGATCTGCTCGACGGTCCCGGGCTTGAAGACGACGTGACTGATGCCGACCTCGCCCAGCTCCTCGATCAGGTCGACGGCGTCCTCGAGGTCGGGGATGCCGGCGCTGATCACCAGGCCGTCGATGGCCGCGCCGGACTGGCGCGCCTTCTGCACCAGCCGCTTGCCGCCGACCTGCAGCTTCCACAGGTACGGGTCCAGAAACAGCGCGTTGAACTGGTAGGTACGACCGTCCTCGAGCAGCCCGGACATCTGCTCGATGCGGTCGGCGAAGATCTCCTCGGTGACCTGCCCGCCGCCGGCCAGCTCGGCCCAGTGTCCGGCGTTGGCCGCGGCGGCCACGATCTTGGCGTCCACGGTGGTCGGGGTCATGCCGGCCAACAGGATCGGCGAGCGGCCGGTCAGCCGGGTGAATTTCGTCGACAGCTTGACCCTGCCGTCGGGCAGGCGAACCAGCGTCGGAGCGTAGCTGGACCAGGCCCGCGCCACCTCGGGGACGGCCCCGACGGTGAACAGGTTGCGCTGCCCGCCGCGGGTCGCCGCGGGCACGATTCCCACACCCAGACCGCGGATCACCGGCGCGGTCAACCGGGTCAGGATGTCGCCGGGCCCCAGGTCGAGAATCCAGCGCGCCCCGGCATCGTTGACCCGGGTGATCTCCTCCACCCAATCGACCGGACGCACCAGGATCGACTCGGTCAGCTGCCGGGCCAGCCCGACGTCCAGGCCAACCTTCTCGGCCCAGCCGCCGACGATGTCGATGCCATCGGCCAGCCGGGGCGTGTGGAAGCCCACCTCGACCTGCACCGGATCGAAGACCGGCGCGAAGACGTCACCGCCGCGCAGCTTGTTCTTCCGGTCGGCTTCCTCCTTCTCCGAGATCTGCTGGCAGTAGAGCTCGAACCGGGACAGCTGTTCGGGGGTGCCGGTGATGACGACCGAGCGGCGGCCGTTGCGGATGGACAGGACGGGCGGCAACACGGTGCGCACGTCCTGTGCGAACTCGTCGAGCAGCCGGCCGATGCGTTCGGGATCGGCGTTGGTGACCGACACCATCGGCGGGCGGTCGCCAAGCACCGAGATGCCGCGCCGACGGGCCACCAGCGTCCCGGCCGCACCGATCAGCTGGGCCATTGCCAGCAGCTCGACATCGCGGCCACCGCCGGCCTTCAGCGCCTCGACGGCGAGCACACCTTGCGAGTGTCCTGCGACGGCGACCGGCGGTGTCGCCTTCAGGTCCATGCCTTGCCGGGCCAGCGCACGCACGGCCGCGATCTGGGTGAGCAGCACGCCCGGGATCGACACCGCGGCCGAAGTGAGGTGCTTGTCCGACGGGATCGGATCCTCGGCCGCCAGCGCACGCACCCACGACAGCGGCTCGAAGCCGATCGGACGTACCACGACCAGCTCTTTGGCCACCGGTTCCAAGAGCAGGTTGACCTCGCCCACCAGCGTTGCCAGTTCGCACTCGATCCCTGCCGACGACACCAGTTCTTCGAGGGTCTCCAGCCAGGCGCTGCCCTGGCCGCCGAATGCCACGGCGTAGGGCTCACCGGCCGTCAGCCGGTCGACCAGAGCGAGGGCGTCCCCGGCGTGGGAGTTCTGACTCCCCTGCGGGCCGTGCCCGTCGCGGTCAGCGGACACCCGATCGTGCTGGTGGATCGTCACCTTGTTGTCTCCCCTGTATGCGTCTTTAGGTCTCGTTCGTCTGGCGGTTCACCACCGCAGGGCGGGGTCCTGTCGATGCGGCGTGGTTCAGCGTCGAATCACTAACCGGGAAACGGCCGGCCGATGTGTTGTCGGCGAACCGCGCGGGCGGCGCGACGGACTCCATCGGCTGTACTAAGAGTGTCATAAGGATCGGCCCTCGTTTTGCGTGAGGATCGGTTACTGGTGAGTTCTACGCATGGGTAACCGTGTCCTGGGTAACACGCGGTTTCGCCGGCGGCGCGGAGCCGATTCACAAACCCGCTGCATGCAGGTGGTTACGGTCGAGTAGCTATAACTGCGCAGATCAAAGCTGTCTTGTTATCGAATCGTTACATAAAAATTTTCGGTCGCAAAGTGGCGACGCGGCGCCGTCGGCCGCGGCTGACCCCGATCGGCCGCCCGCGCGCCTCTAGAAAATGAGCGAACGAGTGTTTGCTGGAATTTTTAAGAACGGGAGTCTCGGCCGCGCCCGGCGACGGCATCGGCCGCTAGGCCCACTGGCCGAATTGGGGCTTGAGGATCTCGTTGATGTCCACGCCGACCCCTCCGACGCTGCGTTTGTCGATCTCAACCTGGTGCAGATGGGCTGCCGGGTGGGCGTAGCCCTTGGGCGAGCCCCAATTGTGCTGCCAGAAGTAGGAGCCCAACCCGTCATGCAGCGCCCAGTCGATGGTCTTCGAATTGGCGTACACGCCTGTGCGCTCATGGCCGATCACCGATTCCCACGAGCGCAGGTAGGGCGCCACCTGGCTTTTGTACTGCTCATAGGACGGGTCGTCGTCGATCGAGGCATAGATAGGCGCGGTGGCGGGCCCGCCGGCCGCGGCGTGCAGCTGCATCCCCCGCTGCGCGTGCTGCAGGCCGGCGTTGGCACCGCCCAGCCAGTCCGCGGTGCTGGCCTTGCCGTACTGATAGCAGGACACGATTTTGAGCCCGTTGCTGTCGAGGTCACGCGCTTCGCTGACCTGAATCGGTTTGCCGAGCATCCAGTTGCCGCCGGGGCGCCGATCGGAAACGTACCGAATCGACCCCAGTGCGCCGGCCGCCCGGATCTGGCTGGCCGGGATGACTCCGGCCGCGTAGTCCAGCAGAGTGCCGAGCGACGCCGATGCCCTCGGGACGCTCAGCGACGCGCCCGCGACGCCCGCGCCAAGCAGGGCCGGGGTCGCGGCCGCGATTTTGAGCAAATCGCGACGCGAAACGGATAACACAGGCCACAGAGTACGACAAACACCTCAGATACCACATTGATCACACGGGTCACAGGTGTGTCACAGTGCCACATCGGCGCTGAAGCGCGCCCGCCGCGCCCAACACCGCATAGGGACCGGTCACCGCCATCAGGCTCAGCAGCGAGCGAATCTTGGGGTCGCCACGCTTGAGGCGTCTCAGCTCCATCAGGGCGTTGACATTGTCGAGCGTGTCCACCATCAGGCCGATCCGTTGCCAACGCCGGCGGTTGGGCTCGTCACTACCGAGGTAACCGACACCAAGTGCCAGGGCGCGGGCGCCGAAAATGCGGATCAAATACTTGAGCTCCGTGGACAGCATGTGGTCGGGCACTCCGTTCATGCGAGTCTGAGAAGCCGGGTAGGCAAATGCGGTGGCGCCCAACAGGATCCGCCCGACGGCGGCCGCGGTGAATGCCCGGCGCAGAACCCTGGGTTGCGGAGGCGATGTGCGTGTCAGTGTGGTGTTCATAATTGCAGTTTTCGCCGCCGACGTAAGTGTGTCGATTACCTTCGAGGTAGTGGTTCACCTCGCGCACCCGCGTTAGGTTCGAAATATGTCCGCGGGGATAGCGGTGCGCGAGTGGCGCACTCGCCGGCGATTGAGCCAGATGGAACTTGCGCATCAGGTCGGTGTCTCGCCTCGCCACCTCAGCTTCGTCGAGACCGGCAGGGCCAATCCCAGCCGCGCTCTGTTGCTGCGCATCGGCGAGTCGCTGGATCTTCCGCTCGCCGCGCGCAACCGCCTGCTGCTCGACGGCGGCTACGCACCCGTGTTCGGCGAGCACACCCTGGATGCCGAACGGATGAGGCCGGTGAAGGCGGCCGTCGACTCGGTGCTGGCCGGCCATGCCCCGTATCCGGCCATCGTCACCGATGCGTGCTGGAACCTGATAGCCGGAAATGTCGGTTGCGTCGTGCTCGCCGAGGGCGTTGACCCGGAGTTGCTGCGCCCGCCAATCAACGTCATGAAATTGTGCCTGCATCCGCAGGGATTGGCGCAGCGACTACTCAACCGCGCCGAGGTGCACTCGGCGATCATCGGTCGGGTTCGCCGGCACGCGCAGGCCACCGCGGCACCCGACATCCGCCGTCTTTACGAGGAGCTGTCGAGTTATCCGGCGCCCCGGGAAGTCCAGCGCGGCGAGCGGACTGGCGAGCTGTATGTGCCGTTTCGAATGGTCACCCTGGACGAAACCGAGCTCCGGTTCGTCAGCACCATCGCGACCTTCGGTAGCCCGCTCGACATTTCGGTGGAGAGCCTGATCATCGAGTCGTTCTTCCCTGCTGACCCTGCCACCGCCGATTACCTGCACAACCTCGACAGCGATCAGCGTGTGCGCGCGATCGCGCGGCGATACCCCCAGGTGCTGCCCTTCCTCGGCCCCCGCTGACGCGCCGGGACGGCGGTTGGCCTTATTTTATTGTCACTATAAAGTTAGTAAAGTTATCGAGAGCGCTTGACTGCAATCGGAGATCAGATGGATCACGACCAGCTCATCGACCTGACACGGCGCGCGTTGAAGTTGGCGCGGGACAAGGCGACCGATCTCGCTCCGGCCCAGCACACGGTCGACGCGCGTGACTACACCAGTCTCGAGCGGCACCACCGGGATCGGGCCATGCTGCTGGCCAGCCCGCAGTTGGTCGGCTACGTCTCGGAACTTCCCACTCCGGGTTCGTATTGCACGAAAACGGTGATGGGGCGGTCCATCCTGCTGACCAGAACATCAGCGGGAACGGTCAAGGCGTTCAGCAACGTGTGCCTGCACCGCCAGTCGCAGGTGGCGACGGGATGCGGCACCGCAAAGCGGTTCACCTGCCCGTACCACGCCTGGACATACGACAACACAGGTCGCCTGGTGGCAGTTCCCGGGCGAGAGGGTTTCCCAGAAGTGACGGTCAAGTCCGATGGTCTGACCGAACTCCCGGCCACCGAATTCGCCGGATTCCTTTGGGTGGCATTGAATCCCGGATCCACGTTGGATGTGGCGGCACACTTGGGCCCGCTCGCCGAGGAGCTCGACTCATGGGGCATCGGGCGCTGGTCACCGCTGGGCGAGAAGGTATTGGACTCCCCCATCAACTGGAAATTGGCGATCGACACCTTCGCCGAGAACTACCACTTCGCCACCGTGCATCAGCAGACGTTCGCCACGATCGCGCGCAGCAACTGCACGGTGTTCGACTCCTATGGGCCGCATCACCGGCTGATCTTCCCGCTGAACACCATTCTGGAGCTCGACGATGTGCCCGAGGATCAATGGAATCCGTTCCACAACATGGTGGTGATCTATGCGTTGTTCCCCAACATCGTGCTATCGGTGACCATCGCCAACGGCGAGCTGTTCCGGGTCTACCCCGGGGATCGGCCCGGTAGCTCAATCACCGTCCACCAGAACGCAACACCGCAGGACCTCGCCGATGAGTCGGCGGCCGCCGGCGCCCAAGCCGTCTTCGAGTACGCGCACGCCACCGTGCGCGACGAGGATTACCGGCTGGTCGAGGGGCTGCAGGCCAATCTCGAGTCCGGGGTCCGAGACCACTTGCTCTTCGGCCGCAACGAACCCGGGTTGCAGCATCGCCACATCACGTGGGACCGGGCGCTGTCGCGGTCAGCTGACCCCGGCTGACAGGACCGCGATCAGATCGTCGAGAAGCTGTGCCAGCGTGTGGTTTTCGGCAGACGCCACGTTGGACAGCAGTTCGACGGCGTCCTTGCGCCGGCCCGCCGCCACCAGCGGCGCGACCCGATCCACCATCGCCTGCAGCTCGGGCTCCGGCGGTGCCAGGCTCCCGACAGTCGTGGACAGCACCTCGACGAGTTCCCAATCCCGGTACAGCGCCAGCGATCGTTCATTGAACGCGAAGCCCGTCACCGGCCTTCCCCACATGGTCCCGTGGTAGCGATAGGGGCCCTCCATGTACTCGATCGGCAACCCGTGGGCCGGGGCCGCCACCAGCGGCTCGCCGATGAGATCCAATTGCAGTGTGGGGCAGGTGATCCGGTGCCGGTCGGGCATGTACCGGGCCGGCGCGAGAGGCCGCACCAGGGGCCGGATGGCCTCGGGCCACCGCACATAGCTGCTGACCGTGACCTCGATGTCTTCGGCACACTCCGGCGGGATCGCGGGGTCCGGGTAGCTCGTCGTGACACCGGTGAACGGCTGCAGCGCATTGCCGTCTTTGCGGTCGAACTGCCGCCAGATGCTCAGGTCCACCCCGTTGTCGAAGTTGATCGTGCGCCATTCGTGTGACCGGGCCCGCGGGTCTCCCGCGGATCCCCCACCGCCGGCGTATTTGGGGAACCACTGCCGATCGACGTGACCGCTGGTGCCGGACACCTGCTCGACCACGTTCCCCCAGCGCAGAGTGCCGGTCATCGCCATGCCGGTCTGGAAATAGGAGTAGGTGTCGCTCTGACCGAAACAGACGATCTTTCCGTTATAGGTCGATGCACCAACTGGTGTCGGTGCGCGCGTTGGGGTTACGGCCAGATCAAGTCGCATGGGCCGCTCGGACTGATCCTTTCCGACCAGGCTGACCCGGTAGGTGTAGGGCAGCAGTTCGCCATCGCCGTTGCGGCTGGTCGTCCACGACGCCGTTCCCGCGCTGCTGTGGTAGTTGATGTCGAGATGGCCCACCGCCATCGTCAGCTTGCGCTGGGCGCCGGGCTCCATGTTGGCAGGCGGCATGTCGTAATCGGTGAAGGTGCCGTATTCACCGGTGTCGAGGTCGAACAGCGCCATCGTGTAGAAGTCTGCGACGACCGTTCCCCCGGGCCGGTTCTTGTTGAAGATGGTCAGGAAGGCGAACGACCGATCGGCCTGGGCGGAGTCGAGTTGCCCGGCGATGAACCAGGTGTCCGACTCCTGGTCGGGGTGTTCGCCCTCGGCGGCGGGAAACTCCAACTGGCCGTCGCCGGGCACCAATTGAAACGGGTAACTGCGCCAATCGCTGGTCATAGAGGGCCTCGCTGCTTTTTTCGCTATGTTAGCGTGAATAGCGAAATTACGGCCACGGCCCGATCCCTGAGGAAGTGCCCCGATGACAGAGACTTCCGGCCATCGCTCCTATAACGAGCTGTTCATCGGGGGCCAGTGGCGCAAGCCCGCCAATCCCCAGCAGCTCTCGGTGATCTCGCCGCACTCCGAAGAGCCGGTCGGGCATGTCCAGGTCGCGGGCCCCGACGACGTCGAGGCCGCCGTCGCCGCCGCACGGCACGCGTTCGATCACGGTCCGTGGCCACGGATGAGCCATGCCGATCGAATGGCCAAAGTCGAGCAGCTCGCCGGGATCTACGCCGGCCACGCCGACGAAATGGCCGACCTCATCACCGACGAGATGGGGTCGCCGCGCAGCTTCAGCCGGATGGGCCAGGGGGCGGCCGCCGTAGCGCTGATCCACCTCTCGCTGGCCGCCGCGCGCGAGTTCCCGTGGGAGGAACGTCGCCAAGGTGTGCTCGGCGAAGTACATCTGCGCAGGGCCCCAGTTGGGGTGGTCGGCGCGATCGTACCGTGGAACGTGCCGCAGTTCTTGATCATGCCCAAGCTGATCCCGGCGCTGATCGCCGGCTGCACGGTCATCATCAAACCCGCACCCGAAACCCCTTTGGACGCTTTGTGGTTGGCCGAGATGATCGAGGAGATCGGGCTACCCGAAGGCGTGGTGTCGGTGCTGCCCGGCGGCCCCGAGATCGGTGAGGCGCTGGTGCGCCATCCCGGCGTGGACAAGATCGCGTTCACCGGGTCCAGTGCTGTCGGCCGCCGGATCGCCGCGCTGTGCGGCGAGCAGCTCAAGCGGGTGAGCTTGGAGCTGGGCGGCAAGTCGGCGGCGATCATTCTCGACGACGCCGACATCGGTAAGACGGTGGCGGGCCTGAAGTCCGCCGGGCTGATGAACAATGGCCAGGCGTGCGTCGCGCAGACCCGGATTCTGGTCAGCGACCGCAAGCATGACGAGGTCGTCGACGCGCTGGCCGACATGATGTCCGCGCTGAATGTCGGTGATCCGGCCGACGACGCCACGGACATCGGACCGCTTGTGGCCCAACGCCAACAGCGCCGCGTCCAGGACTACATCAAGTCGGGCCGCAGCGAAGGCGCCCGCGTGGTGCTCGGTGGCGAACAGAGCCCTTCCGAGCGGGGCTGGTATGTACAGCCGACGCTGTTCACCGACGCCACCAACGACATGCGCATCGCCCGCGAGGAGATTTTCGGTCCCGTGCTGACCGTGCTTCGCTACCGTGACGAAGACGACGCGGTCCGCATCGCCAACGAGACCGATTACGGCCTGGCCGGTTCGGTGTGGACCGCCGACATCCAGCACGGCCTTGAGGTCGCGGCCGCCGTCCGCACCGGGACCTATGGCATCAACATGTACACCCTGGACATCGGTGCACCGTTCGGCGGGTTCAAGCAGTCCGGCATCGGGCGCGAGTTCGGACCGGAGGGGCTAGATGAG
Source organism: Mycobacterium sp. NGS11 (assembly GCF_059813315.1). Lineage (NCBI taxonomy): Bacteria > Bacillati > Actinomycetota > Actinomycetes > Mycobacteriales > Mycobacteriaceae > Mycobacterium > Mycobacterium sp. NGS11. The sequence goes on along the minus strand of NZ_JCALEJ010000026.1, from coordinate 17,221 downwards.
TATGTCGAGCTGCAGACGCTGATCTGCAAAGGTCAGCTGCCGCCCGTATAAGGTTTCCGCTCGCCACCGCGGGTCGCGGCCAAGCCGCGCCAAAAGCGTTGCCTGCGCACCATTTCTGTCGCCGATCACGACTGGCGCACCGAACATCCCCGATGCGGCCAACGCCTGAAGGTCCTCCGGGAGAGCGGCGCAGAACATTTCGCACCACGAGGGGTCCACGCCGTCGTCGGCGCCCACCGCGCGGGCGAGGTCCCAGGTATGCACCAGGACGTCACGGGTCAGGTTCGGCATCAACCTGTAGGCATCGAGCTGCGTCGCTCCGCCGCACCCGAGGGCCTTCGCCAGCGAGTCGTAGGTGAGTTGCCACCGCGCCCGAGGATCATCGCGTGGCCGGTCGGGCTTCAATCCCAAGGGACGCAATAGAAGAACGTCATGGAACCCGATGACGTGCTCGAGCACTCCCCGCGCGTCCCACGCATCGCACGGCGACGGACGGTCCCACTTGCCGTTCGCCGCGGCGACCGCCGCGCCGAAGCGACGGCACACCGCCAAATGCAGTTCGCCGGCGTCATCCATCGCCGTCGCGCGGGGAGTCGGGCACGTGCAAGGTCAGCTCGACGGGACAGCACAGCGCGCCATGCTGATTGGTGACCTGAATCTCGACGTCGACCAAGCAGCGCGGAGGGTCGACCGAGGTGTCCCGGCGCTTCGCCACGGCCCGGCCCCGGCCGATCATCGTGTCGCCGGCATACACCGACCCGGCGAGCCGCATGGACCGCCGCACCACGCGCGAGCGCGGGCCAGCCCAGTCCGTCGCGATGCGGTCGGCGAATCCGGCCAGGTGCATCGTGTTGACGTAGATTGTCGGGTTCCCCTGAGCCGCAGCGTATTCCGGATCGAAATGGCCGGGGAAATAGTCCCACGTCGCTCCGGCGTTCTCCACCACCCGCTGGTAGCTGATGTGGTCGATCACCTCGGGCAGGTCGACCGGAACGGTGATCTGGTGCCACTCCAGGCCGTCGGCGCTCACGTGGACGCTTTCGGAGTGAACCGGAACAAGGTATTGCGACAAGTGGCCACCACGGTCTGATCCTGGCGGCGATAGGTCTCCAGCGTCTCGACGAAATGGCCGACGCCCAGCCGTGTCCGCTTCTCCGGCGACACCGAAACCAGCTCGTCGACGACGGTCAGCACGTCGCCCTCGACGATGGGTTGTGGAAACTCAACCTCGTTGGCCGCGTTGATGATTGTGGTGCCGGGCAGCGGCACCCGCAGGGCGATCAAGGAAGCCGCCCTCCTACCTCCCGGTTGCCATGGCGGTGCGACCAGCCAGCCCATCAACAGCGCCGGCGGCGCCAGCAGGCCACCCCAATGCAGGCGCGCGAAATCGGGATCCCAATACGAGCGATTGGCGTCGCGGACCATCGCGGCGAACAGCTGGATGCGCGCGGCGCTGACCGCGGTGGCTGCGGTGCGGGGCTCGCCTTTCGCGCCGACCATCCGCAGCGCGTCGTCGTACGTGCCGAAGGCCAGCCGCTCACCGAAATCCCGATCCACGTAATCGGCGCCGCTCACATGACGAGCGGGTGCCGACTTGGCACCGAATCCCACTGCAACATGCGGGAAGTGAAATACCAGCCGCCCCGCTCGTAGATCAGCGTGTCACGGAATATCCCGGTGGCGCGCAGCACGGTGTCGCCATAAAGGGCTGCGAAAAGCACGGCGACGCAATGCTGAGTCGCGTTGACGCCGTCGACCTGGATTTCGTGATCGACCGTGATCAGTCGCTGGCCATCGCCACCGTCGAAGGCCGAACGCAGGTCGTTGAACAGCTCGCCGTCGCGGGTGTAGCTGGCGCCGGAGTGGCGGAAGGTGGCGATCCAGCGGTCACGGTCACCGTCGGAATAGGCCCGATTGTGCCGGGCATCCAAATCCAGGATGGCGCCGCGTCCGGTGGCCGCTTGGAGCATTTGCTGTTCCTGATAAGTCATGGTCATCGCTTTTCAGCCTCTCTCGGAAATGACTGCCAACAACGGCTGACGGAACACTGAGACAACTCATCGACTACTAGCGACACTATCGGAACCTAACGGCTAACGACATACCCACTCTTTTCACGATCCCACGTAGTCGGATTGACGCCCCGTTCGCGCAATAAGTCTTTGCGTATCCGGCCGATCGCATTTTTCGGGAGTTCGCCAACGGTCTCCACGAATCGCGGCACACAGAAATACGGCATGCGTGACGCGCAGAAGTCGAGCAACTCCACGAAATCCAGTGTGGTGCCTGGTCGCAACGTAACGACCACCAGTACATCGTCCTCACCCAGTTCGCTGGGCACGCCGACCGCGGCGGCCTCCGCAACCGCGGGATGGCACATGACGACGCGCTCCACTTCGACCGAAGAGATGTTTTCGCCGCGGCGGCGCAGCGCATCCTTGGCACGGTCGACAAATGTCAGATTCTGATCGCAATCGAGGCGCCCGAGATCGCCGGTGCGAAACCATTCCGGATGCGGCCTTATTCGCGAGTCCGCCTCCACGTAACCCTCGCTCATCACGTGCGGATGCCTGGGCCGGCAGGCGATCTCACCCACGCTGTCGGCGGGTAGCGGGTTTCCTTGTTCGTCGAGGATCCGCACGTCGAAATCGGGATTGGGCCGACCCGACGTACCGGGAACCCCGGCGTCGGCCAGCGCCTTGACCGCGATGGGGAACGCCTCGGTGAGCCCGTACATCGTGACGATGCGGCAGCCGTAGCGCTTTTCGATGTCGCGGTGGGACTTCGCGTCGATCGGGGCGGCGGAAATGAACCGCAGCGGTAGCCGTGCGTCGTCCGGATCCGCGGGAAGACTCTGCAGCATCGAAACCATCGCCCCGGCGCCGGCGAATCCGACGGCACCGTGGGCGCGTATGTCATCCCACACCTCGCCCGGGTGAAAAGCCCCGGCCAGCACCGTCGTCGCACCTACCAGCATGGGCGCCAGGATGCTGGGCGCCGCGCTGAGGTGAAATAGCGGCATCGCCGTCCACAGCACTTCGCCCTCGCGAAATTCCCAGGCCGACGCGACGGTTGCGGCCACCGAAAACAGGTAGTGCCATGTCGTGGCGACTGCTTTGGATGGGCCGGTGGTTCCTGACGTGTAGAACAAGCAGCCAAGGTCGCCCGGATCTCCGGGGGCGTCGGTGGCTGCGCCTTCTGCGTTCCGAGCCAGCGCCTCCGTCAGTGAATCACCCTGCACCACAATGTTTGTCAGAGATTCTGCCGCGTCGGCAACCTCGACGGCGCGGGACTGGCGTTCGGCGTCGGTCAACATCACCTTGGCCTGCGACAGCCGAAGGGCGTGCAGCAGGAAGTCGCCCTTGTTCGCGGCATTGACCGCCGCGCTCACCGCCCCGATCCGCGCGGCGCCCAGCCAGAAGTACACCCACTCCGGACACGTGCCGGTGAACAGCGCGACGCGGTCTCCGCGCCCGACACCCAAGCCGGCCAACATGTTTGCCGCCGCACAGGACCGCTGCCGCATCTGCTCGAAGGTCACGTCGACACCGGCGATGGACATCATCACCCGATCGGGGTGCTGCCGCGCGCGGCGATCGAGCACGGCCGGCACGGTGAAACTGTCGACGCCGAAATCGGAGGGCCGTGCGGGCCCGCTGCGGTCAGCGCACATCGAGGTGTCTGGCTCTGATCAAGCTTTGGCGGCCGCGGGGTCGGGCTCACCGTCGGCGCTGTAACCGAAGTCGGAGGGCGACGGCTCCTCACCCGGGTAGAAGCGGTGCGCCCAGCGCCGCAGGGCCGCGTAGTCGTGCGCTTCTTCGGGAGCCAGATTCGGCTTCTCCAGGTATTTCATGTTCTCCCAGGTGAAGAAGTCCTGTTTGATGACCTCTTGCTGCAGCGCCAGGAACCGGGCGGCACGTCCGGTGGGCACGTCACCGCCGTCGCCGGGTTCACGTACGGAAGCTTGGGTGTAGAAGTAGTCGGTGTAATCCTCGTCGACCGGCGTCTGGCCGGTGACCTGCACGGTGGCAACCAGTTCGCTGGGAAAGCGCACCACGCCGAGGCCCAGCGAGTAGTTGTCGTAGATGATCTTGGCGTCGACCGGGCCGTTCGGGGTCAGCCACGTCTGCGCCCGTCCCCCGCCGAAATGGGCGTTGACGGTGGCGTGCAGGTGATAGCCGGCCACCTCGAATGACGCCGTAGTGGCCGGATTGGCGGCCTTGTGCACGTACTGAACGTGGTAGGGGTCAGCCGCGTTTTCGATGATCATCTGCGGATGCACCTTGACCCGGTTGAGCATTTGGGTGTGCGGGTGCAGCGGGTAGTACTCGTTGGTTTCCAATTCCGGCAGCACCGGCGGCTGCCAGTAGGGCGCCCGTCCGTGCCGCTCGTGCCAGGCCAGGATGAAGCCGTACCACTCCATGCTCGGGTAGGTCCGGATGCGGACGTTGTTCTTGCAGCCGATCTTGCTGTAGGGAATCAGCGCGTTCGTACCGTCGCCGCGCCACTGCCAGCCATGCCACGGGCAGACGATGTTCTCGCCTTCCACCGTGCCGCCGACCCCGAGGTTCGCGCCGAGGTGCTGGCAGTAGGCCTCCATCACGTGGACCTGGCCCGACTCGGTGCGGAACAGCACCAGTTCCTCACCGAAGTAGTGCGCGCGCCTGACCTGGCCGGGAGCCAGATCGGTTCCAAAGGCGACGATGAACCAGCCCGTCGGGAAGCGGTAGGCCGACAGCGCGATGCCGGCCTGCCCGAACTCCCGTTCTGACGGGTCTGATTCTGGAATCGTATTCGTCACGAGAACTCCGTTTCCCACGCGGCCGGGCGCATCATGGGCCGCTCTTACCTCACCGCGTTTCGACGACTAAAGTCTATTTTTACTATTTTAAGCATTGAACGTCAACGCGGCACCGGCGGGTCGCCGCGTGACGCCTGAGCCGATGGGGGTTCGCATGACGGCCGCTGCAGTGGACCTTTCCGATTTCGCCTTGTGGCGTAATGGTTTTCCCGATGAGCTGTTCGCCGAGCTGCGGCGCACCAGGCCGCTTTTTCGGCACGATCTGACACCGGGCGTCGTCGACACCGTCCAGCGTCAGTTCTGGGTGGCCACCAAACACCGTCACGCGGTCCGCCTGCACCGCGACACCGAGTCGTTCACCGCGGCCGACGGCCCACTCATTCAGCCAGTCGCCATGTTCTCGTCGTTCCCGACGATCATCACGCTGGACCCGCCGGACCTGAACAAGCGCCGGAAACTGATCTCCAACGCCTTCAACCCGCGCGCGATCGCCAAGCTGGAGAACGGCATCCGGGCGCGTGCGGCGCGGATGATCGACGGCCTGCTCGCGCAGGGCGGTGGAGACTGGATCGAGGACGTCGCCGACGCGTTACCGATGTCGGTCATCGGCGACATCATTGGCATCCCGGAGGAAGACCGGCCACGGATATTCGACATCTTCGACCGCATCCTGAAGGTGCTTGCGCCCGAGGCGGGCCCGAGCGGGCAGGTGGAACTCGAACTCTTCGGCGAGGTCTTCGGGTACGCGATGGAGCTCACCGCCGAGAAGCGGCGCAATCCCACCGACGACATCTGGAGCACGCTCGCGTCCGCGGTGATCACCGGTGACGACGGCGAGCAGTTCAGCCTCCCCGAGAACGAACTCGAGTTCTTCTTCTTTGTGCTGGCGTTCGCCGGCAGCGACACCACCAAGAACGCACTGGCCATCGGGTTGCAGGCGTTCGTCGCCAACCCCGGGCAAATCGAACGGTATCGCGAGCGCGAAGACCTTCGCGCCAGCGCGGTCGAGGAGGTGTTGCGCTGGGCGTCGCCGGTGGCGTACTGGACGCGCACCGCAAAGGTCGACGTCGAGATGGACGGTCAGCACATCGCCAAGGGCGAACGCGTGGTGTCCACCCTGCGTTCGGCCAACCGCGACGAGGAGGTCTTCGAGTCCCCGTTCACCTTCGACATCGGCCGGCAGCCCAATCCTCATGTGGCTTTCGGGGGTGGCGGCCCGCACCACTGCCTGGGCGCCATGCTGGCCCGGGCGGAACTCCGCGCGGTCCTCGACGAACTGTTTCTGCGCTGCGACGACATCGAGATCGGTCCGGCGAAGGTGTCCCATCCGAACCTGGCCACCAACATGTCGATCTACGACGAGATGTCCATCAAGCTGACCGAGCGGCGCTGAGTCAGCGCACGGCGCTCGTGCGGCCGTCAGTCGACCAACCGCAAGGCGGCCTTCGGACATTGGTCCACCGCGGCGCGCACGTCGATTTCCAGCCGCGGCGGCACGGGGCCGTCCGCGATCTGCACCACATCGGCGTCGCCCAGCTCGAACACCTCCGGCGCAAGCGATTCGCAAAAACCGTTGGCTTCACACAAGTTCTCGTCGACCGTCACGCGCATTGATTGCCCTCCACTTCTCTAGAGGCCCTTGGGTCGGGTCCCGATCACCCCGCCGGTCGCGAGGCGTGTCAGTTCTTCGTCGGTCAGCCCGCACCGATCGCGCAGGATCTCCTCATTGTGCTCGCCCAGCTTCGGTGGCGGCCGCAGCAGCCACTGGTCCTGACCGCCGAGCCGGGCGAACGGCGGACAGGGGTACAGGCCGAGTCCGGTACTCGCGTGATGCAGTGCCTCGAAAAATCCGCGTTCGCGCAGTTGCGAGTTGTCGGTGACCAGTGACGGTGACACCACCGGCGCCGCGGGAACACCCGCAGCGGCCAAGCGCTCCACCGTCGGGACAAGTGGCTGCCCGCGGCACCAATCCGCCAGCCCGCGATCGATTTCGTCGGCTAGCCCCTGGCGCCCTTCGATGGTGGCAAGCTCCTCGTCGTCGCACCAGGCTGGTCGCCCCATCGATTCCACCAGCGCCCGCCACTGCGCGTCGTCACGCACGGTGATCGCGATCCAGTCGTCCGATCCGGCGCAGCGGTAGATGTTCTGGATGCCCGCGTTGTGACCGCGGTTGCCGCGGCGGCTCAGGGTCACCCCGAAGACTTCGGACTCGATCGCCTGAATCGCGGTGGCGTTGAGCACGGTTTCGAGCATCGGCAGCTCGACCAGCTGACCCGTCCCGGTGCGTTCGGCGAAGTTCAGGGCGGCCAGCACGGCGAACGCGGCGTGCACGCCGGCCAGTGGGTCGCAGGCCCCGCGTGGTGTCACCGGCGGAGATTCCGGCAGACCGGTCACCCAGGCCAGACCGGCGATCTGTTCCATGGTGGGGGCGAACCCGACCCGTTCCCGCCACGGCCCCTCGACGCCGAACGCGGGCATCCGGGCGAACACCAGTTTCGGATTGGCTTCGCGCAGCACGTCGTCGGTGAGCCCGAATTGCTCCATCACCCGTGGCGAGAAATTCTCGATCACGACGTCGGCGCGGCCGACCAACTCGATGAACAGGCGACGGCCCTGCTCGGATCCCAAATCCAGTGTCACCGAACGCTTGTTGGTGTTCATTGCGTGGAACACCCAGCCGTACTCCCACCAGTCGTCGACGTCGGTGCGCATCCCGCCCGAGTACCGGATGCCGTCGGGACGCTGAATCGACTCGATCTTGACGACGTCGGCGCCGAAGGCGGCCAGCAGGTGGGTCGCGGCGGGGCCGGCCCAGAACGCGGTCAGGTCGACGACGCGCACGCCGGCCAGCGGAAGCCCGTTCGGCGCCCCTTCTATCTCGGGTTCCACACGGCGCCAAGGGGATTCGCCGTCGGCCTCACCAAGAGCGGGCGTATCGCCCAAGCGCGCGGGCGCACACACCGACATCAGCCAGGGCGGCCGGGGCTGATCGAACCCGGCGGGGTTGCGGGTGAAGACCTCGCGCTCGCTCACGTAATCCAGCTCCCGGATGGTCGAGCCGTTGCCCAGCGCGGCGATCGGCAGCCGGAACAGCTGCCCGAGTTCGACGATTTCGGCGACCGTCCGTTCGGCCAGCCACGGGTGGATCTGCTCGCGGATCAGGTCCCGGTATTGCCACCGGCCGATTTGGAACCGCAGCTGTTCGATCTCCTCCAACTGCGGACATTCCACCATCGCGGCGAAGTCGAGCCACTGCTGACCGGTGACCATGGTGATCCCGACGTACCCGTCCTTGGCGGGCTCGATCGACGGCACCTCGGTGGTGCGCCGGATCGGCGGGACGCGCAGCAGCTGTGAATGCAGCCATTCGCTGCTCTGCATGGTGGTGATGGCTTCCAGCATGGACAGGTCCAGGTGTTCGCCGGGACCGCCGTGCTCGACACGGCGGCGGACTGCCAGCACGCCGAAGGCGGCGAACACGCCGCCCATGTACTCGCCGAGATCGCCGCCGATGGAGATCGGCGGCCCGGCGGGGTCGCCGCGGAAGCCGGGCGAGCCCGCCCACGCCTGCAGGGTGAACTCGGTGGCCGCCCGGTCCGCGTAGGGCCCGGCCCAGCCGAAGTCGGAGATGGACACGATGATCGCCCGCGGCGAGAGTTCCAGCAGTTGTTGCGGGTCGACGCCCAGCGCCGCGGCGCGCGCCCGCCCGCCGGTCACGACGACGACGTCGGCGCCGGCCAATTCGTCACGGTAGCGCTGGGTCCCGGGTGCGAAAGTCATGCTGCGTTTGCCCGCGTTGAGGTAACTGAAAAACGGTGCGCTGCGTTCCTGCGCAATCGGGGAACCGCTGGCGGAGAATCGTCGTAGCCAATCCCCTTGCGGCGGTTCGATTTTGTGCACCTGCGCGCCGGCGTCGCGCAGCAGCTTGCCGCAATAGCTGCCCGCTATCCGGTCACTGATCTCGACGACACACAAATCGTTTAGGGGTGTCGGCCGGCTTTCGGACCGCTCGCTCAATTGCACCCGCCCTTCCGATCGGCAAGCGATCAGAGAAGCTATTTATATCATTACTGCTAAAATAGCTAAGCCAGCGTGTTGCATTTCGTTTCGAGGATCGGATGACCGCCTTGGGAATTGGCCCCGACGCCCGGCGCCGGTTGTCGGCGCCGCGGATCGCCGAAATCGTAGCCGACGAGTTGCGCCGTCAAATCATCGACGGCGAGCTCGCGGACGGTGATCTCTTGCCGCGCCAAGAGGTGCTCGTCGAACAGTTCAACGTCAGCCTGGTCTCGCTGCGCGAAGCCCTGCGGATCCTGGAGACCGAAGGCCTGGTCTCGGTGCGGCGCGGCAACCGCGGCGGTGCCGTCGTCCACGCCCCGGCGAAGACCAGCGCCGCCTACATGCTCGGGTTGTTGCTGCAGAGCGAGTCCGTCGAGGTCGCCGACCTCGGCATGGCATTGCAGGAACTCGAGCCCGCCTGCGCCGCCCTGGCCGCCCGCCGGCCGGACCGGGCGGACACGCTGGTGCCCGAGCTCACCCGGATCAACGAGTCAATGGCCGAAAACTTGGACGACGGAAGGCTTTTCACCGAGATCGGACGCGAGTTCCATGATCTCATCGTCCGCGGCTGCGGCAATCACACGATCATCGCGGTCGTGGGAAGCCTGGAGACACTCTGGAGCAGTCACGAACGGCAGTGGGCCGACGAGAGCGCGTCGCGTGGCACCTACCCGTCGCTTGCCCAGCGCCGCGCGGTGCTCAACACGCACGTCAAGCTGACCGAGACGATCGCCGAGGGCAACGTCGACCGCGCCCGCCGCATCGCGGGTCGCCACCTGGCCGACACGCAGACCTACGTCCTGTCCGGTCAGCACGATCAACGCATCTATGCGCTCTCCCCGCAGGCGTTGTCGCGGCCGCGGGACATTCGGCACTCCTGACGAGCGGCCTGCGACGGTCATGCGAACCGCATTAGTCACCGGCGGAAGCGGCGGGATCGGAAAAGGATGCGCCCGCAAGCTCGTTGAACGCGGCTATGACGTGGTGCTCTCGGCGCGCCGCGAAGCCCCGTTACGCGCGGCCGCCGAGGAGATCGGTGCCCGACACGTCGTGGCCGACGCGTCCGACCCCAGCGGATTCGGCGCCGCGATAAGCGCATTGGAGACAATCGACCTCGTTGTGCACGCCGCCGGTGCGCTCGGCGGAACCTACGCCCGCAAGCAGACCTTCGAGCAGTGGCAGGCCATCATGTCGGCCAACCTCGATTCGTGTTTCGTGGTCACCTCGGCGGTGCTGCCGAAAATGACCGCGGGCTCCCGACTGGTGTTCATTTCGTCGTCCGCCGCACACGAGCCCATGCCGGCCCGCACCGCGTACTCCGCCTCGAAAGCCGGCATGAACGCGTTCGCGCGAGCCCTGGCGCTCGAAGTCGACCGCGACGGCATCAGCGTGCACATCGTCACCCCGGGACCGGTGGCCACCGAGATGCTGCAGGACGTTCCGTTCGAGATGTACGCCATCGGAGTGTCCGACGTCGCCGAGGCGGTCGCCTGGCTGGACACCGTCGATCCGTCGGTCGATCTACCGGAGATCCGGTTGTCCGCCGTGGAACGGGGCCCGTTCGCCCGCCCGCCGGTGGTGCCTACCGAAGCCCGCCGCCGCCGGCAAACGCCTTGATCACCGATTCGCCGAACTCGTGCAGGGAGTCCGGGGCGGCGAAGTCGGCAAACCACACGTAGAACCGCTCGACCCGCTGGGCGGCCAAACCGCGGAAGTGCCCGATCAACTCGTCGGCATCGCCGCAGACCAGTCCGGACCCCAGGTTGCCGAACCGACGGGTGCTCACCTCGCCCACCGTGTCGGGGTCGCTGCCCGACCGCACGAAACCCACCATCTGCTGAATCGACATCCTGGCCGTTCCCGCGGCCGGGGCGAGCTTGGTCAGCCTGTCGAGCTGATTCGCCGGCAGATTCCACCAATCTGCGTGTCTGCGAACGAGTTCCATCATCCTTGGTCCGCTCCCACCCAGAACCAGCGGTATCGGGTACGAGCGGCGCGGGGCTTGTGCAGCCGGGCCGGATCCTTCGTCGCCGTCGCCCCAGTACTGCCTGATCAGATCCAGGTGACGGCCCAGTTGCTCGACTCGGGCCCGCGGATCCTGTTGGCCGACATCGAATCTCGCGAATTCGGAGGGCCACGATCCCGATCCCAGGCCGAGCTCGAACCTCCCCTCGGACGCCTCCGACAGGGTGACGGCCTGTTTGGCGAGCACGGCCGGGTGCCGAAACGCGTCACACAGCACCAGATGACCGACCCGCAGCCGCTCGGTCCTGGCCGCCACCCAGGTCGCAATGCCCATTGCCTCCCAGATGCTTTCGTCGGGGAGCCCCGGGGCCTCGAGGTGATCGATGAACGCGATCCCGTCGAAGCCGCTGGCCTCAGCGTGACGCGCCCGGTCGGCGATGGCGGCCGCCGACAGCCTTACCTGCGGCAGAAACAGATACCACTCGGCCATGCGCCACCTATGCGTTGATATCCGTGCGATTGCGACGGCACGGCTAGTTTATTATCTTTACTATGTTAGAGGTCTTATGGATGTCGGACTGAACTCGGAGCAGCTGTCGCTGCGCGACACCGTACGCGACATATTACGTACGGAGTGCCCGCCGGACGCCGCGCGCCAAGCGATCAGCGACCCCGAGCGCTGGCGCGCCCTGTGGAAGACCGTCGTCGATCTCGGCTGGACCGAGCTGGCCGCCCCTGACGCCGGCGACTACGGGCCGGTCGAGCTAACCGCGGTTCTCGAAGAATGCGGCGCGGCCCTTGCGCCAATTCCCTTGCTGGGCAGCGTCGGACTGGCCGCGGGCGTGTTGCGCAACAGTGGGCTCGACGCGGTGCTGACCGACATCGCCGGCGGTGTGGTGGCCACCCTGGCTGTCCACGCCAAGGGATCGCGACTGCCCGGCGCGCCGATGGCCCTGTCCCAGGGACGGCTGCGCGGCACCGCCGTTGCCGTCCCCAACCTGTCGCGCGCGGAGCTCGTCGTCACGTTGGCTCGCACCGACGACGGTGACACTGTGGCGGCCGTCGCCCGCTGCGGTGACGGGGTAACCGCGGTGCCGGCGACCGAATCCACCGATCCCGCTCAGCCGTTGGCCGCCGTCGAAATCGACACCGAGCCCATCGCTATTGCACCGGTCGACCTCGAATCGGCATTTACGGCGCCCTGGGTGGCCGCGGCCGCCGACCTCCTCGGCGTGGCGAGCGCCGCGTTGCACCGCTCGGTCGAGCACGCCAAATCACGGCGGCAGTTCGGCCAGCCGATCGGCGGGTTCCAGGGCGTCAAACACGCACTGGCCGACAACTACGTCAGCGTCGAACGCGCCCGCAGCCTGACCTATGCGGCGGCGGCCCTTCTCGCCGATCCGGCCGCGCCGCGCACCGAAGTGTGGACCGCCGCGGTGCTGGCCAAGGCGGCGGCCAACGACGCGGCGGTCGGCTGTGCGCGTACCGCCGTCCAGGTACACGGCGCGCTCGGGCAGACCTGGGAACACGACGCCCACCTGTACGTCAGGCGTGCCTGGCAGGGCGCCGCAATGCTGGGCGACAGCCGCTCCCTGTACTTCGAGGTGGGGCGACGATTTTGCGGGGGTGCCGCATGAGCCGCACCGGCGACGATGCAGAGCGCAGCGATGAGGAGGAGCGGTGCCCGTGAGCACGGTCGTGGCGGAATTCGGCGCTTGGCTCGCGGAGTTCCTGCCCCACGACTACTACGCGAACTACCGGCAGTACCGATGGGATCTCGGGTTGCGGCGCCAGTACCAGCGCGCCTCGTTCGAGGCCGGATGGCTGCAGCCGACCTGGCCACGCGAGCACGGCGGCCGATCGCTGGGCTTGCGCGACGCCATGGAAGTCCGGATCGAGGCGGCTATGCGGTCGGCGCCCAAGCTGCCCAACATCGCCGGACCCAACGTCGCCGCTCCCGGCATTCGCCAGTTCGGCACGCCCGCCCAGATCGAGCGTCTGCTCGTTCCGCTGCTGCGCGGCGACGAGTGGTGGGCGCTGGGCATGTCCGAGCCCGAAGCCGGGTCGGATTTCGCCGGTCTGCGAACCCGTGCCGAGCGCGACGGGGACGTGTTCCGGGTCAATGGTCACAAGATTTGGACCACCCAGGCACACGAGTCGCGGTGGTGCACGCTATACGCGCGCACGGATCCGCAAGCCCCGAAACACCGCGGCATCTCCTGCCTCATCCTCGACCTGCATTCGCCCGGGGTCAGGGTCGAGCCCATCCGGATGGCCTCCATCTCCGACGAAACCTTTTGCGAGGTCTTCCTTGACGACGTCGAGGTGCCTGCCGAAAATCTGCTGGGACCGCTCAACGGCGGTTGGAATGTCGCCCTGTCGTCGCTGCACCACGAACGCCAGATGATCTGGATCATGAACTGGGTCGAGATCAAACGCGGACTGGCCTCGGTGCGTGATGCCGGCGCCGCGGACTCGGGCCAGGACGTGTATGCCGAACTCGGTTCGCTGTTGGCAGACGCTAAAGCGTTGCGGGCCACCGGATATCGCGCTTTGGGCAACGAACTCGCGGGACGGCCCAGTCCGGAAGCCGACACCATGAAGTTGCTCGGATCGCTTACCTTACAGCGTGTTTGGGAACTGAGTGCGGCCGTGACGGGCCCGGTTTCCGCCACCGATCCGGATCTACTGTTCGAACGCCAGGACGCGTTGGCCGCGACTATTTACGGCGGGACATCGGAGGTTCAACGCAACATCATCGCCGAGCGGCTGCTCGGGTTGCCGAAGGGATGACGACAATGGATTACGACCTCGGCGACGATGCAGGGCAACTGCGCAGCCATCTGCGTGAGCTGGTTGCCAACCACATCCCGGCCGACTTTCTGGGAGCCTGCACCGAGAACCCGCAGGACCTGGCCACCACCGAGACGTTCTGCAAATTGCTGGCGACCGAGGGGCTACTGGCGCTGGCGTGGCCGAAAGAGCATGGTGGCGGCGGTGGTTCGGTCTGGCAGCAGACGGTGCTGCGCGAGGAGATGTGGGCACAGCACGAGCCGCGCGGTCCGCAGTACATGGGCATCAACTGGGTCGGGCCCGCGCTGATGCGGTACGGGACGGCCGAACAGAAGGCCAAGCACCTGGCGGCCATCGCCTCGGGCGATGTGATCTGGTGCCAGGGCTTTTCCGAGCCGGAGGCCGGAACCGACCTGGTGTCGTTGCGCACCCGCGCCGTTGCCGACGGCGACGGGTGGCGCATCACCGGCCAGAAAGTATGGACGTCGTATGCGCTGATGGCATCGTGGTGCGTGTTGGCGGCGTGCACCGACCCCGAGGCACCAAAGAACAAGCGGCTCACCCTGTTTTTGATTCCGATGGACCGGGCCGGCTTCACCGTCCGGCCGATCCCGTCGATGCTGGGACCGCACCACCTCAACGAGATGTTCCTCGACGACGTGCAGGCGTTTCCCGGCGACGTGCTCGGCGAGGTCGGCGACGGCTGGCGGGTGATGCGCGAAGCTCTGGCTTTCGAGCGAGTGGGCATCGCACGCTACGCGCGCTGTGAATCGCTGCTCGAAAGGATGCGCGCCCAACTCGGCGACGACTGGGATCAGCTGCCCGAAACAATCCGCACCCGATGGGTGCGCGCACTCGTCGATCTGCGGGTCGCCCGATTGCTCGCCTATCGCGCCGTATCCCTGCAGGACGACGCGGCGGCCGGGGCGGCCGCCAGTGCCGCACGCATCATCACCACGACGTGCGACCAACTCGTCGCCGAGCTGCTGTTCGACGTGCTCGGCCCGACGGCGCTCGACAGCGGGAGTTCCGCGGCGCTGCACGGAGCCATCGAGGACCACTGGCGTTACGCACAAGCCGCGACCGTCGCGTCGGGCACCATCGAGGTGCAACGGATGCTGGTGGCACGAGACGTATTGGGAGAACACAGGTGAAAACCGATCTACCACAAGATGTCAGCGATTTCGCCGTAGTCGCCGGCAAGCGACTCATCCGGTTGGGCGGACCGCCGGCCGCGCTGCGCGCCGAGACCGACGACGCCATCCGCGACGCGGCGCGCGTCGCGCTGCACGATGTCGGCGCGTTCGACCTCGACGTGCGCTCGGCGCCGGATGACCTGCTGGCCGCGGCGGTGCTGTGTCAGGCCGCCGGCGCCACGGCGCTCCCCTACCCCTTGGTGGAGGAGCTGCTGGCCATTGATGGCGCGCGCCTTGCCCTGGTCAATCCGAAGGCCCCGCGCATCGACCATGGCGATCTGGCCGGTGACTGGGTGGCGGCGGACCTAGACGGAAATCGGTACCGGCCTCAGCCGGCCTCGCGGACCGGCGCCAAGCTGGGCCCGTTCCTGGTCCCGGCCACCTTGAGCGCACCCGATGCAACCGTGCCCGCCGCCGACATTAACCTTCATCTCGTGCTGGGATCATGGCGGATTCTGGGAGCGGTGCAGCAATCGTTGCGGATTGTCACCGAGCACGTACGCGCCCGGATTCAGTTCGGCAAGCCGCTCGCGGACTTTCAGGCCGTCAGGTTCGCCGTCGCCGATGCGGCCGTCGCGGTCCGCGGACTGCATGAACTCGCTAAGTTCACCATCTGCCGCGCCGAATCGCTTGCCGCGCAGATTCATTCGGCCGACGCCCTGATCCTTCGGCTCAAGGCCGCCGACACCGCACGACAGGTGATGCGCACGTCGCACCAGTTACTGGGAGCCTTGGGCTTCTGCGACGAGTCCGACGTGAGCGTGCTCGACCGGCACACCCAACCGCTGATGCGATTGCCGCTGGGCACCGAGGAACTCGCGTTGCGCCTCATGCCGTGCGTCTCGGATGGGTCATTCGAGACATTGTTCAGCGGGCCGGTATCGGCGTGACCGAGTCCCCCGCAACCGAGGTGACGCCCAATCCGTTCGACGAGGGAATACCATTCGCGACCAAATTGCACGAGCTCGCTGAGCAACGCCGCGACGATTTAGGCGTCACCATTGTCGCGCTCGATGGCACCGCGGAGGCGTTGACTTTCGGCGAACTCGATGCCCGCGCCAACCAGTGGGGCCGGGCGCTGGCCGGCCTGGGCGCGCAGGCGGGCTCGCTAGTGGCACTGGCCATTCCGAACTCGGTACATCTGGTGCTGGCGACGCTGGGGTGCTGGAAGGTCGGCGCTGTCCCCGTCCCGATGCACTGGGATCTTCCCGAGTGGGAGCGAGACCGGGTGCGTGAGGTGATCGACCCCGCCGTCGTGGTCGACGAAAAGACGCGGTGGGAGTTGGAGACTCGCGCGGCCGGCGAGTCCGCAAGCCCGCTGCCCACCGCCGTCTCCCCGCACGTCAACGGCATCTGCAGCAGCGGTTCGACCGGCGTACCCAAAGTGATCCTGAGCTTGGCACCGTCGTTGTGGACGCCTCAGCACGGCGAGCCGTTTCTGTCGAACTGGACGCCGGTGGCACAGCCGCAGACGATCATGGTGCCGGCACCCATGTATCACACCAACGGCTTTGCGACGTTTTTCTTCCTGCTTGCCGGCGACCACCTTGTCATACTCGAAAAGTTCGACGCCGCACTGGTGTTGGATGTGATCGAACGGTTTCGGGTGACCAATTTCACCGCCACGCCCACCATGCTTGCGCGCATTGCGGCCCGGCCGGACGTCCGGCAGCGAGACCTGTCCAGCGTCGTCTTCATCTTGCAGGGCGCCGCGGTGATGCCGCCGTCGCTGATGCACACCTGGTTCGAACTCCTGAGCCCGGAGCGGATCGTGTCGGCGTATGGCATGACCGAGAACCTCGGACTCACCGCGCTGCGCGGCGACGAGTGGCTCACCCACCCGGGCAGCGTGGGCCGCGGCTTCCGCGATACCGAGATCCGCATCCTGGACGCCGACAAACGACCGCTGGGTCCCGGCGAGGACGGCGACGTGTACCTGCGCGCGCCGATGAGTGCGGGATCCCGCTACCTCGGGGGTGCGACACCGCTGCCGTCAACTGACGACGGCTTCCGCTCCGCCGGCGATATCGGTCACCTCGACGCGGACGGCTACCTCTACATCGTCGACCGCCGCGTCGACATGATCGTCACTGGCGGCGCCAACGTCTTTCCGGCGGAGGTCGAGTCGGCGCTCGCGGGTCATCCCGGGATCGCCGACGTGGTGGTGATCGGGCTGGCTGATCGGCAGTGGGGACGCCGAGTGCACGCGGTGATTCAAATCGCGGACGGCGCGCAGGTCACCGAACAGCAGGTGATCGAGTACGCGAAGAGCCGGCTGGCCCCCTATAAGGCACCAAAGACCGTCGAGTTCGTCGACGCCATCCCCCGCACCGCGGCAACCAAGGTCAATCGCTCGGCGATGATCGCGGCCCGGGGCGGCTGAGGGGACGGCTTGTCAGCCCCGCAA